>CANFJC010000221.1 GCA_947447245.1 Comamonadaceae bacterium | reverse complement strand
TGTATCAGAATGACGGCTAACACGCAGGCTTCAGTGCCGCGGTTGATCCAGTTGTGCACGGTGCCGCGTTGCACCATCACATCACCTGCTTTCAGGTGAACTTCTTCGCCAGCTTCTAGCTCCATGTCAATTTCGCCCGACATGACAATGATGTAGTCGATGCTGTCGGTTCGGTGAACACGTTGCTCTACCCCGGGGTTGAATTGAATGATTCTGAAAACGCTGCCGTTTTCGATCATGGTGAATTTGCCTTCGCGCTTGCCCTTGTCGTCTGCGCCTGAATTGTCGGCGGGGGCTGTGTCGGTGGTCCAAATGTTGCAAACTTTGGCGCCCGGGCGGCCATCGCGAAAGTGGCTGCATGTTTCGTCAATTTTGACAATGGCTTTGCCGTGGTCATCGTGTCCGGTAATAATTCGGCGAACTGTCGGTAAACTCATGAACTTCTCCTATGCAGAGCATGACCTTAGCAGAACGATTTTCTTGAGGCAAGTCAAGCAAGACATAATCTCTCACCGTATTAACCCTTGCTATACAGCAGAGATAATTCTCATTAATGTTGTACGCGTCTCGTGTCTTTTTTTGATTAAATTGAATGTAGAAATATGAACCATTTGAAACTTGGAGCCGCCGAGCTCGATCGCATGCCTGCCATTCCCGATGCGCAGATGTCGCCTGAACAAAAAAAAGTCATGGACGAAATAGCGGCTGGCCCGCGAGGCCGCATTGGCGGGCCTTTCATTCCTCTCATGCGCAGCCCGGAGCTCATGAACCGAATTCAAAAGGTGGGTGAGTACCTGCGTTTTCACAATACGGTGGGCCTGCGCAACTCAGAATTTGCGGTGTTAATCGTGGCCAGGCACTGGAGCCAGCCCATTGAGTGGGCCATTCACCGCACCATTGCCGAAAAAGAAGGCGTGTTGCCTGCCACATGCGACGCCATTGCAGAAGGCCGTCGCCCAGACAACATGACCGAAGATGAAACGCTGATCTACAACGTGCTGGAAGAGCTTCGCAACAATCGCAGTCTGAGCGACACCACGTATGGCCAACTTCACAAAAGGTTTGGCGAACAAGGCGTGATTGATTTGGTGGCGCACTATGGTTATTACAGCTTGTTGGCCATGACCATGAATGTGGCCCGCACGGCCGTGCCCCAAAACACGGCCCCAGTTTCTGGATTGAAGGCCATTCCAGGTTAATTACCATGATCAATAAGTTCGTTGACAGTGTGGCGCAAGCCTTGGCCGATACCCCCGACGGCGCCACCGTTTTGATTGGCGGTTTTGGCACGGCAGGCATTCCCGATGAACTGATCGAGGGCTTGTTGGCCCAGGGCGCCAAAGACCTCACGCTGGTGAACAACAACGCTGGCAATGGCGACCAAGGCTTGGCGGCATTGCTCAAAGCAGGACGTGTTCGCAAAGTGGTGTGCAGCTATCCCAGACAAACCGACTCTTATGTGTTTGATGGCATGTACCGCGCGGGTCAAGTTGAGTTGGAGCTGGTGCCACAAGGCAACTTGGCCGAGCGCATTCGGGCTGCAGGTGCTGGCATTGGGGGTTTTTTTTCACCCACAGGCTATGGCACCGATTTGGCCAAAAATGCAGACGGCTCCTTGAAGGAAACCCGCGAAATCAATGGCCGGATGTACGTGTATGAAACCCCCATTCACGGCGATTTGGCGCTCATTCGTGCCGAACGCGGCGACCGTTGGGGCAACCTGACCTTTCGCAAAGCCGCCCGTAATTTTGGGCCTGTCATGGCCATGGCCGCTCGCAAAACGGTGGCCAGCATTTATGAAAAGGCCGAGTTGGGCGGCATTGATCCTGAAACAGTCATCACGCCAGGTATTTTTGTTCACGCGGTGGTTCACATTCCACGTGTGGCCACGCAAGCCGGAGGCATCAAAGCATGAGCTACACACGTCGTACCAAAGATGAACTGGCTGCTCGCGTTGCAAAAGACATTCCAGAAGGCGCTACCGTCAATTTGGGCATTGGGCAACCGACTTTGGTGGCCAATCACATACCGACCACACTTGAAATTTTGTTGCACAGTGAGAATGGCATTTTGGGCATGGGGCCTGCGCCTGCAGCAGGCCAAGAAGATTACGACTTGATCAATGCGGGCAAACAGCCCGTGACGCTTTTACCGGGTGGTGCTTTTTTCCATCACGCCGACAGCTTTGCCATGATGCGCGGCGGCCACTTGGACATTTGTGTGTTGGGCGCTTTTCAAGTCAGTGCCACGGGCGATCTGGCCAATTGGCATACGGGTGAGCCTGGTGCTATACCCGCTGTGGGGGGCGCCATGGATTTGGCCAGTGGTGCCAAACAAACCTGGGTCATGATGGATTTGTTGACCAAGCAAGGTCAGAGCAAATTGGTCTCTGCGTGCAGTTACCCTCTCACGGGTATTGGCTGCGTGAAACGGGTCTATACCGATCTGGCCACGTTGGCTTGCACAGCCAATGGTCTGTTGGTGATCGACATGGTGCCAGGTTTGACGCTAGAGGCTTTGTCTGAACTTATTGGCTTGCCGTTGGCTTTAATGGCTTCGTCGCCAACATAAAGCACAGCGAGCCCAAGGCTGAAAGCAAAGCAAGCAGGCTGAAGCCCAATTGGTAATCGCCAGTCAGATCGGCCAGCACGCCAGCCAACATGGGCCCGATGATTTGACCTAAAGAAATGATGGCGGCAGACAATCCCATGATGAGGCCAATGGCGTTGCGGCCAAAATAATCGGCGCGAATGGCTTGCATGAAAGGGCCTCGCAAGCCCCAAGCGACACCATGAAAAACACCAAACGCAACGAGCATGGCCATGTCGTTGGCAAAGGTGAGGCAAAGCATGCCAAGCGCATGTGCCAACATGCAAAGCGCAGCCACTTTTCTTTTCTCAAACATATCACCCAAGGTGGCGCCCATCAAGACGCCGCCTAATTGCGCAAAGGTCATGAACAAGATGACCCAGCTGGCAGTGGCCACCGAATAGCCCAAGCCTTCTTTCATGTGCGTGATGGCATGCACATTGACGGCAGAGACGATCAAAAGTGCCAGGCCGTGCCCAACGGCCAGCATCCAAAAGGCCCGGGTTTGAACGGCCTCTTTGGCTGTGAATTCAACTTGAACATCGGCAGGCGAATCGCCTTGCTCTGCTGCTTTGAGGGCAGGATCGATGCCGTCGATATGTTGGCCGTGGTCCTCAGGCCGCCTGAGGATCATCCCGGCTAAGGGCAAGCCAAAGAGCAAGACCACCAATCCTGTGCCACCTGCCGTGTAGCGCCATCCCCAATGTTGAATCGACCAAGCCATGAGGGGTACCGCCAAGCCGCCCATGGCCAGGCCCAAGCTCATGGTGGAGAGTGCTCGCGCCCTGAATTTTTCAAACCATTGAACCAAAGCAACTGAAAGCGGGAAGTAGCCACTGAGGCTGGCACCAATGGCCATCAAAATGGCGCTGGTGTAGAAAGTGGCGACGGCATTGACTTGGCTGAGCAAGAGCAAGCCAGCGCTGAAAAGTACCATGCCCAAGCGGATCATGGCTTGCGGGCCCACTTTGTCCATGATCCAACCCAAAACGGGGCCAATGATGGCGGATTCGACGGATTGCAATGCAGCAGCACCGGATAAGGTGGTTTTGCTCCAGCCCATTTCGTCTGAAAGGACGGCGATGTAAAGACCCAGTGCTTGCGTGAGGAAGGCAGCCAGCAAAAACTGAATGCCACAGGCTGCACCCACCATCCGCCAACCGTAAAAAATTTTCATGCAGAAGAACAACCAGGTGTGCGATTAGAGTGAGAAATTGAGTTTAGCATTCAGAATGAGGAGGGCGGGGGCTTTCACAGGGCTGTGACTAATTGTCTTGGTCCGAGGCTATAACTTTTGTATCATTTCTCCATTCGTCTTCCATTCACAGGAATTTCTCATGCGTCTAGGCTATTTCACCATGCCCCTGCATCCCTTAGAGCGGGATACCACAGAGACTCTGCATGAGGACCGCGAAACCATCATTTATGCCGACCAGCTGGGGTTTTACGATGCCTTTGTGGGCGAGCACCTGACGGACAAAGCTGAAAACGTCACGAACAGCCTGATATTTTTGGCCACGCTCATTGCGCAAACCAAAAACATCAAATTGGGCTCTGGCACTTCCAATTTGTCGCACTCGCATCCCACTTTGCTGGCCTCCCAAGCGGCCATGTTTGACCACCTTGCCAAGGGGCGCTTTATATTTGGCATCAGTCCGGGTGCTTTGGCATCGGATGCTGAGGCCCTGGGCATTTTGGACCAAGACCGCAACCAGCTGTTCGCAGAAGCCATTGATGTGATCTTGGCCATCTGGGATCGCGAGCCGCCCTACAACATTGATTTTGAAAACAACCGCTTCAAGGTTTCCACCCAAGTGACTTCGGTGCCTGAAATTGGTCGCGGCATCTTGATGAAGCCCTATCAAACACCGTACCCAGAAATTGTGGGTACCGTGGTTGCGCCATTTTCCAAAGGCGTGATTGCCATGGGCAAGCGCAATTTCCACCCCATGTCAGCCAACTTCCTCATGTCGCATTGGCTCAACAGCCATTGGGACAATTATCAAGAAGGCAAAAACAGCGTTCAGCAAAAAGCCAATCCGGCCGACTGGCGCGTGGCGCGAACCATTTTTGTGAGTGACGATGCGTCAACGGCCAAACGCTATGGCCGCGAAGATGCCAACAGCCCTTACCGTTATTACTATCGCCAAATGTTGACCAAGATGATGATGTCCAAGCGCCATGTCATTTTCAAAAAGCACGTGGACGAAGACGACAGCCATGTCACCATGGACCGATTGCTAGATGAGTTGGTCATTGCA
>CANFJC010000220.1 GCA_947447245.1 Comamonadaceae bacterium | reverse complement strand
GGAGCAGAAACGCTCACGGTGCGCCAATAATTGACGGGATATCCCGTTTTGGGATTGAGCACATGACAATAGCGTTTACCATCCAATTCAAAGTATTTTTCATAGTCGCCACTGGTGGCCAGACCACCATGCGACATGGGCAAAGTCGCAATGACTTCGTTGCGTTGACGAGGATTCTGAATCCCAATCATCCATGGCTCGCCTGATGGTTTGGGTCCTATAAACCGCATGTCACCCGCCAGATTGACGTACCCATGGTTGACGCCCTTTTCTTTCAAGACGTTAGCCGCCCTGTCGGCCGCGTATTCTTTGCCAAAACCACCTAGATCGATTTCCATACCTTCTTGAGTAAACCGAATCGATTGATTTTGGAGTTGTACTTTTTGCCAACCCATGCGGCCGATCAATTCCTGCAACTTTTCTGGCTGCGGCAAAGTCGGATTTTTAAAATCCCAAGCTTGTCGAAGCACACCCGAAGTCATGTCGAAAAGGCCATCACTTTTTTCAAAAAGCTGCGTTGCAAATTGAAACAAAGCCCAAGTTTCATCGTCACAAGGGATGGGAGATTTACCGGCCTGTTGGTTGATCTTCGCGATGATGGAGTCGTCGGTGTATCTCGAATATTTGCGCTCAATTCGAAGCACTTCGTCTATGGCGAACTGCGCAATAGCTTGCACATCTGAATAACTTTCAGCAGCCAAAACAATTTCGCATGCACTGCCCATCGCCTTGAAATGCAGGCGATGCGTTGACTGCTTTGAAACTTCAGTCGTCATTAAAATGTGTGAGTAAGACCAACTTGAATACTGCGCGCATAGAAAGGTGCCAAACCTTGACTTCCCTTGCCCGACAAAATCCAAGAACCTTTTTGACCATATTGCTCAAATTTGAAATCAACTTTGGTGTCCAAGTTAATTTGCTTGACGAGTTTCATGCCAAAAGCTAGACCGCCAAAAGCGCTCATGCGTTGGTCTTCTGAAAAATACTGAGCGCCCAATGGCGGATTGGGTGGAAAAGGCGACAAAGAAGGGTCAGCTTCTACATAAAATTTGGCAGCAGTTTGTGTGTAGTAGCGAATGGCAGGCGCCGCACTCCAACCCCAGCCAACATTTTGCACCCACTCTGCATCAAAGGTGTGAGAGCGAATGCCCCAGTTGTCTGTGTAAAAACGATAGGCCAATCGCGTCGTAGCATTTAACTCGCTGAAGTGATGGTTCCAACGTGTTTGAAGGGTTTCGTGATTGCGATTGCGTGGGCGCTCATCGTAAATTTTGTAGGGGTCAGAGTAATAACCATGACCCTTGTAATAACCCAAGTTAAATTGAACGATGTCATTCATCGACATCACTTGCGTGACACCAAGAAGTAAATCGGTACCATTTTTTGTTTCGTTAAATACAATTCGATTTGATGGATTGATCTGATCGCGGTTCACGCCAATGCCAGCCGTCCAAGTGGTGTTCTTGTTTTCTGTTGCACGTGTGGCCAACAAAGATACGCCACGCGACACATAATCCCGCTCACCAGAGTGATTGACACCGAAGGTGAAAGTACCGTCAGGGGTGTAATGCGTGAGAGATGTATCAATCGCTCGGCGGAAGTCTTTCATTCCGGTTAAAGCTTCGGTGTGGTATGCAGGCGAAGCACCCGAAATGCTGTCGGTAATGAGCGTGCCAGACATTGACCATTCGGAATTTATGGGGAGTACAAGTTTGCTGGCAGTAGCCTTGACACGAATGCGATCGTCAAATGCAGAGGCACCTGATTTGCTGTCTGACAGCCCATAACCAGCAGATGCGCCATCGGCAATTTGCTGACGCTCTTTGTAATCCAAATATTTGAAGCTGAGGGTGCCCTTTTCTGGCGCAGACTCAGCATGCGCCACGCCCATGACACAAGGCAGCGCCATGGCGGCACTTAAAAGAGCTGCGCCCAGTTCGGGTAATTGCTTGTGATGTTTAATTGCAGCCACAGCCACCTCCTCCAACGCCCGATCCGCCAGAAGAGGCTTCTTTGCTGCTGTAGATGTGTTCTTTGTAACCGGTCTCCAAAGGATCGTTGTCAAAGGTCATTTCTGTCTTGGCCAGATTGCCTTTTTGCCAGGGCTCAACTGATTGGATCATTGAGCACCCTTGCATGACCCATGTGACAAGAACAAAAGCAAGAATTCCGAAGGTTCTGTTGTGCATAAGCGGCCTCCTCATATTGACTACTTCCCTACTCACACAAAAAGTAGGGACTTTAGGCATCTTGCCACTTTTTTCAACTGAAATTAACTGCACTCACAATTTAATTGGGGTCAGAGCAGAATTAAATTTGGTTTTGGCAGGCGCGTTGAGCCGTCAAGCTGAAGGCGGCTTCTTCATGCAGGAGCGCTAGAAATCTTCAGATGGCTGGAGCGTTGAGCAGTCAAGCTAAAGGCGGCTTCCTCATGGTGGAGTACCACAAATCGTCAGCCGCCTTCAGCTTGACTGCTCAACTTATGGTGCGCGTGAATCTTGTGCACGCCAACACTGCTGTTCGCAGTCTGGGTGAGAATGGATTGGGCGGGCAACGATTTCTGGTACTCCAGCATGAGGCGCCCGCCCAATCCATCCTCACACAGCGGGCTCAGCAAAAGATATCAAAGCAAAAAATTTTGCCACCACCAAAAATTTATCCCAACACAAACTCAACACCAGTTTGCATCAATCCAACCAAATCTATGTTGCTGGCATTCAAAGGTAAATCAGCCGCCATGACCACCAAGTCACCAGGTTTCATGCCATCGGCCAGCATCTTGATATAAGGCGCCTTTTCTAATGTAGAAGCCGTAGAGCCCACCAAGTTGAACCACAGCCTGGAAACAATGGCATCGCTAGAAGTAGCACCAACAGCGTTCAACGCAAGAAGTGCCAAGTCGGAGTAACTCAAATCATTGTCTAGATAACTTAGCCCAATCCCTACCAACCCAGGATTTTTGACTGCCTCTTTTCCAAGAACTGCGCCAATCACTTTGACTGCTATTCCAGCATGTCCATCCAAATCTATGGCGACCGATTTATCTGCAAACTTCAACCGCTCCACATTGGTTAAAACATCCATGCCATCCACATTGCTTCGCTTGTCGATCAAGGTGAATGTTGATTTGCTGCTGCTCGAACTGTAGTCGGCATAGACCCCCGTAAACTTGGCCGTGTCGATGCCCATGCCACCATTCAATTGATCGTCGCCCAAGCCCCCAACCAATACATCATTGCCATCTAGACCTTCCAAACAATCATTACCAAGACCACCCACGATCGTGTTGTCGGCATCATTG
Organism: Comamonadaceae bacterium; assembly: GCA_947447245.1. Taxonomy (GTDB): domain Bacteria; phylum Pseudomonadota; class Gammaproteobacteria; order Burkholderiales; family Burkholderiaceae_C; genus Limnohabitans_A. Next base: position 1,561 of record CANFJC010000220.1, on the reverse strand, counting down.
CCATAAAGTTTGTCAGCAAATGAAGTGCCCGTTAGGTTTTCGATGATTGATCCAAAGTTAACCGTAATTTGCCCTGCCGTTGTGATGGTGCTTGCTTGTTGACTGCCCACAAATCCCCAATAGCCAGGCGTGAGGTAAACAGTCGCACCTTGATTCACATCTGAAAGATCGATTGTGTCCGTCCCAGCGCCATCCCAAATAAAATTAGGCGCAAAAGAAGACACTTTATAGATGTCATTACCAGCACGCCCCGTTTGACTAGGGCCGTAAATGTACTGAAGCGCTGCAATGTCCAATGGGCTCAAGCTTAAGTAATACTGCGCTGGTGTATCTTCATAACTCATGACCGTCCAAGCTGTAGAGTCCTCTGCACCCGTCAAGTAAGGCGGATCAGACACGCTGCCACCCCCTGCTTGCGCATATGAAAAAGGATGCTCCAACCCAAGGGCATGACCAATTTCATGAATCAGCGTCAGGGCTGCGTAGCTCCCGTCGGTAAATTTTGAATTGATGGCTGAATTGTCAAAATAAATGTCACTGCCAATCATGGAATTGCTGGGATAGTTTGCCGAGCCCGCAGAGGACGATTGGTTGTTGTTTGCAAATACAAATGTATTCAAGCCATTCGCTGTCGTTGCTTTTTTGAAATGAACATCAATGACAGAGGCAATGTAATTGAGTGCAGTTTCTGTTCTCGCAATTTGAACACTGCTAAAGATCTTGAAACCATAGCCATGGGAAGCATTGGTATCGTATGAAGGCAATGAAGTTGGAAAGTTGTAATAGAAAGTGTTTGAGCTACCGAGCAAGGTGTCGAAGTAATTTCCAGCCGCATCATCTGGCAGCAATGCATCGACCCAATACGGCAATGCTTTTGCACCATGGGTGTAAATGACTTTTTCAATGAAGCTTGGGATTTTCACGAAGCTTGCGGATACATAAGCTGTGTCGTTGCCACTGGCGTCATCCAACAAATCGTAGGCATCTGACACGTAATAAGTATCGTTTCCAGAACCGCCATTCATATAGTCTGCGCCATCACCTCCATCCAAAATATCATTGCCATTGCGGCCGTAAAGTGTGTCGACACCCGCATCACCAAAGAGTTCATCGTTGCTGGAACCACCCACGATGAAGTCATTGCCGTTGCCACCATGGATTTTTTTGATGCCTGTGACGGGATAGAAGGTGTAGGCACTTCCTAGGCCTTCGTAGCCATTGATTTCGTCATCGCCATCGCCTGCATCCACGATGTCGTCACCGTCGTCTGTAAGAATGCGGTCGTTGCCGTCCAAGCCGTAAATGGTGTCATTGCCAGACGTGCCCGTGAGGGGTTTGTCGTTGCCATTTGTGCCGTATTTGATTGCCATTTGGAAATGGTACACCGGGAATGGTCAATTGGCTGGAGCGTTGAGCAGTCAGGCTGGAGGTGGCTTCCTCATGCTGGCTTAGCAGAAATCTTCTGATGGCTGGAGCGTTGAGCAGTCAAACTGAAGGCGGCTTCCTCATGGTGGAGTACCACAAATCGTCAGCCGCCTTCAGTTTGACTGCTCAACTTTTG
>CANFJC010000219.1 GCA_947447245.1 Comamonadaceae bacterium | reverse complement strand
GGGCGCTTTTTGGAATACATGTCGGCGACCTTGATCTTGTAGTAGTCGGCCACCGTTTTTTGAATGTTTTCGACGCTGATTTGGCGGTTTTGGATGGACAGCAGGTCGCGCAGGGCTTCGCGCGCCAGTTGGATGGAGATTTCCTTCTGGTTAAAACGCGAATACGCCAATATCTTGCGCAATGCGCCTTCCAGCTCGCGCACGTTAGAGCGCACGTTCTTGGCCACAAAGAAGGCCACCTCTTCGGGCATGACACTGCCTTCACTGATGGCTTTGTTGATCAAAATGGCCACCCGCATTTCAAGCTCTGGCGGCTCAATGGCCACCGTGAGGCCTGAATCAAAACGTGAAACCAGGCGCTCATGGATGTCGGCCAAGCCTTTGGGATAGGTGTCGCTGGTCATCACAATGTGCGACTTTTTGGCCAGCAAGGCTTCAAAGGCGTTGAAGAACTCTTCTTGGGTGCGGTCTTTGTTGGCAAAGAACTGCACATCGTCAATGAGCAGCAAATCGAGCGAGTGGTAACGATGCTTGAACTCGTCAAATGTTTTGCGCTGGTAGGCTTTAACCACATCTGAGACAAACTGTTCAGCGTGAATGTAGAGAACTTTGGCGTCAGGCCTGTCAGCGAGCAGTTTGTTGCCCACCGCATGCACCAAGTGAGTCTTGCCCAAACCCACGCCGCCGTAAATGAACAGGGGGTTGTAAAGGTGGCCGGGCATGGTGGCCACATGCATGGCTGCAGCGCGCGCCATGCGGTTGGCAGAACCCTCCACCAAGGTGTCAAAAGTGAGAGCGGTATTCAAGCGATGCCGATGGCCATCTGTGGGCACTTCGTCAGGGGCCTCGGCGGCTTCAGGTCTCGCCTCTAATGCGGCCTTCGCCATTGAAAATGCAGTTTTACCTTGAGCTTCTCTGGTAGCGAGTGCTAACTCTATTTGAATTTTTTGGCCATGCAAGCGAGATAAGACATCGGCCAATTTGGCGCTGTACTGGGCCCTGATCCAATCTAATTTGAATCGGTTGGCCACAAACAAAGTGACCTTAGAAAGGTCATCTGAAACCTGGGCAGTCAGCGGCTTGATCCACGTGTTGAACTGCTGCTCAGGGATCTCCTGCGCCAGCTCATCCAGGCACACTTGCCACAGCGCTTGGCCGGCTTCGTCCGCGTCGGAGGGGTGCTGTCCGTTGCTCATTGGCAAGCGCCTAGGGTGTGGACAGATGGTTGTTTCATTGGACTCAAAAGTAGCTTTATCAAGAGTTTATCCACATGCAAGTCGGACAAGTTGCGCCATCATAAACCAGAAGTTTCTGGCCGGTCCACGGATATTTTCAGGACAAATACCTAGGCGGATTTGCCAGCCCTTCGAAAGTTTGCGATAATCCGCGGTTTCCCCCAAAAATATCTGATTCAAAATGAAACGCACTTACCAACCCTCTAAAACTCGCCGCGCACGTACTCACGGCTTTTTGGTTCGCATGAAAACCCGTGGTGGCCGTGCTGTGATCAACGCACGCCGCGCTAAAGGTCGCAAGCGTTTGGCTGCTTAAGCCTGGTCTTTGCGCCTTGTTTGATCTGATAGCTTGATTGACTGGGTCTGTCGACTTGTTTATTGGGCCATCCCATGACTCAGCAGTGGTGTGCAGCGATTAAAAACCCGCCCTCAATTCCAAGCTGCCCTTGCTGGCGGCACGGTTTCTCGCACCCCACATTTCGCATTGCATCGCCTCAGCTTGTCTGAATCTGTCAATACGGCAGACGATCTTCAGTTCAACGCTGCCCAGCCCCCTCTCTTTCACCCACAAGCTGTTTGGCTTGGCGCCATGGTGCCCAAACGATGGGCACGCCGCGCGGTGACACGCAACACCATCAAGCGACAAATCTACGCCATCAGCGAGCAGTTTGAGGTCAGATTGCCATGTGCCGCCCATGTCGTTCGATTGCGCTCAGGGTTTGATCGAAAGCAATTCATCAGCGCCACATCCACACTTCTCAAACAAGCCGTCCGGCTTGAACTTGTGCAGTTGTTCGAACACGCAGCCAACAAGCCATGATGCAGAAACTATTGATCGGCATTGTGAAAGGGTATCGCCTTTTCCTCAGCCCTTGGTTAGGATCGGCATGTCGGTTTGAGCCCACCTGCTCTGTTTATGCCCTCGATGCTTTGAAGCAACATGGCGCTGGCGCTGGCAGTTATCTCACCCTCAAACGCATAGGCCGTTGCCAACCATGGTGCAACGGTGGCCATGACCCGGTGCCCGAACAAGCACCGAAGTGGCTTTCGCGTTTATTGCATCACCCGTTAACTCACCCCTCTTCGAAGAAGTCTTCATGAACGATATTCGCCGCACCTTTTTATGGGTCATTTTTGGCTTCTCTATGGTTCTTCTCTGGGACCAATGGCAGCTTTATAACGGGCACAAAGCCACTTTCTTTCCAAAGCCAGTTGTTGCTTCAGCCGAGAAGCCCGTCGCATCCAATGTGACATCTGCTGATGTTCCCACGGCCTCACCCAGCAGCACACCTGCAGCCAATTCGGCACCCAACGCAGCCGGCCCTTCACAAGTTCCAGGCCTTGCCGCGCCAGCCGCTGCCATGACTCGTGAAAGCATTGAGGTCAAAACCGATGTCTTGAAACTCAGGTTTGACACCGAAGGTGGCTCGCTGCTGCACTCCGAGTTTTTAAAATATGGCGATCTTTTAGACAGTCAAAAGCATTTTATTTTGCTGGACGAAAGCAAGGCACGTGTCTATGTCGCTCAAACAGGTTTGATTGGCGGACCTTTTGCTTCCCACAAAACGCCCATGCAGTTCACTGGAGAACGTGAGCTCAAAGAAGGCCAAAATGAGATGACTCTGAAGTTTGAATCTGCTGACATTGGTGGCTTGAAACTGGTCAAAACATACACCTTAACGCGGGGCAGTTACGCTTTGAAAGTGGCCCACCAGGTCGTTAACACGGGCACTGTCGCTGCAACTCCGCAGTTGTACGTCCAACTGGTCAGAGATGGCAACAAGCCAGAGGGCGAGTCTGCTTTTTACTCCACCTTCACGGGGCCTGCCGTTTACACAGACGCCAAGAAATATCAGAAGATCGAATTCACCGACATCGAGAAAAACAAGGCTGAGTTCGAGAAGACCACACAGCAAGGTTATGTGGCCATGGTTCAACACTACTTTGCATCAGCATGGGTGTTGCCCGCCAACACAGCGCGTGAAAACTTCGTGCGCAAAGTGGATGCCAATTTGTATTCTGTGGGCATGATCACAAGCTTCAACGAAGTGGCTCCAGGTCAATCTAAAACACTTGACACCACCTTGTTTGTCGGCCCGCAAGAAGAGAAGATGCTAGAAGCTTTAGCGCCCGGCTTAGAGCTGGTCAAAGACTACGGTTGGCTCACTGTCTTGGCAAAACCACTTTACTGGTTGCTCGACCGCTTGTTTGGCTTCTTGCAAAACTGGGGCTGGTCCATTGTGGCCTTGGTGTTCTTGCTCAAGTTGGCTTTCTATTGGCTCAATGCCAAGGCCTATTCCAGCATGGCCAAAATGAAGGCCATCAACCCGCGCATCATGGAAATGCGCGAGCGTCTGAAAGACAACCCACAGCAAATGCAGCAGGAGATGATGCGCATTTACCGCGAAGAAAAAGTCAACCCCATGGGCGGCTGCTTCCCCATCATGGTTCAAATTCCCGTGTTCATCGCGCTTTATTGGGTGTTGTTGTCATCGGTTGAAATGCGCAATGCGCCTTGGGTTGGCTGGATTCACGACTTGTCGGCTCCCGACCCCTACTTCATCTTGCCCGTGGTGATGACGCTGTCCACCATGCTGCAAACCGCGCTCAACCCTGCACCACCCGACCCCATGCAAGCCAAAATGATGTGGATCATGCCCTTGGTGTTCAGCGTGATGTTCTTCTTTTTTCCATCGGGCTTGGTGCTCTACTGGATTACCAACAACATTTTGTCAATTGCACAGCAGTGGGTCATCAACACCAGAATGGGTGTACCGCCTCAGTTCAATCTGCCAAAATTCAATTGAGCGCCCTTCCTTCAACAGCAGGTTCTATTGACCTGCATTGAAATGCACATCACAGGGCCGCTCATGCGGCCCTGTTGCTTTGTTTCATTGTTTTTTTAACTTGATCACCGCCATGTTGTCTCGCCACCAAGATCCCATCATCGCCATTGCCACGGCTCCTGGCAGGGGTGCAGTGGGCATCGTGCGCGTTTCAGGGCCTCACTTGAAGACTTGGGCTGAAGTTTTTTGTGGCAAGCCCCTCCAAGCACGGCAAGCCCATTACTTGCCCTTCAACGACAACAAGGGTGAACCCATTGACCAGGGACTGGCCATCTTTTTTCCTGGCCCCCACTCTTATACGGGTGAAGATGTCCTCGAGTTGCAAGCACATGGTGGCCCCGTGGTCTTGCAATTGCTCTTGGCGCGGTGCATTGAGTTGGCCCAATCGCTTGACCCGCACACTGGCCATGTTCTGCTTGAAGGTCTTCGCATGGCGCAACCTGGCGAATTCACACAACGCGCCTTTCTCAATGACAAAATTGATTTGGCCCAAGCCGAGGCCATTGCCGATTTGATTGATGCATCCACCAGCGCCGCAGCTCGCAGTGCCAGCCGATCTTTGGCCGGTGTGTTCTCTCAAGAAATTCACACTTTGCGTGACAGCTTGGTTCACTTGCGCATGTTGGTAGAAGCCACTTTGGATTTTCCTGAAGAAGAAATTGATTTTCTACAAAAGGCCGATGCGCAGGGTCAACTCGAGCGCTTGCAAATTCAACTTGGCCATGTATTGATGCGGACACAGCAAGGTGCTTTGCTTCGTGAAGGCATCAAGGTGGTCATTGCT
>CANFJC010000218.1 GCA_947447245.1 Comamonadaceae bacterium | reverse complement strand
GCCATTGTGAAACACACAGACGCCGGCGACAAAGTAGACGACGCCGCATGGCTCATTCAAGCCTTGCAAAAACTGGGCATGAGCGAAGCCAAGAACAAATTGTCTAAAAAATCATTGGCCGGCTTGCAAGTCTTGTACTTTGAAGAAACCGTCGAGGACAAATTGTGGGAACCCACGTTCATCATGGAACACCCCACCGAAATTTCACCCTTGGCACGCGCCAACGATCAAAGACCCGAAGTGACAGAGCGCTTTGAGCTCTACATCACAGGCCGTGAATTTGGCAATGGTTTTTCAGAGCTGAACGACGCTGAAGACCAAGTGGCACGTTTCCAAGCCCAAGTGGATGCCAAGGAAAGCGGCGACGATGAAGCCATGTTCTTTGACCACGACTTTGTGCGCGCTTTGGAATACGGCATGCCACCGGCTGGCGGTTGCGGCATTGGCATTGACCGTTTGATGATGCTGCTCACCGACAGCCCCAGCATTCGCGATGTGATTTTGTTTCCCGCGTTGAAGCGAGAACAAGACTAAGCTTCAGAGCAGGCAAGTTCTGAATGCTTGCCTTGGTTTATTGCTTGGGCAAACGATCTGGTGAACGAGGCACTTCTGTGACTTCTTTCACCTCAACATCCACCACTTCAGGGGTATTTTGCGAGCCTGTGCGCCATGCACCAAATGGTGCTTTGTTGCGAGCCATGTCTTGATAGCGCTGCCAGACCACGGCCACCTCGGGTTTTCGGCCACGGACCAATGACCAGAGCGCGCCAGAAATCAATGCCAACAACAAGATGCACAAAGTGCCCAAGACAAAAACCAGTCCGAGCAAACTGAAAAAGATTTTAAAAATCCAAGCAATCAATTGCATATCAGGGCAAGCAAGCTAAGGCTTGTTGGTAATGGACAGAGCGCACCAAATCATCCCAAGCCATGGCGGGCAATGTGGGCAACAGCGCCAGACGTCGTGCTTCACTCAACTCATTAGGCTGCCACCAGCCCTTGACTTGCGCTTCGGCAAGACCTTCCAAAACTTGGTCAATCACTGGGCTGCCCTTCAAGGATTGATTGCACAGCAATGCCACATCACATCCGGCTTCGAGCGCCGCCAAAGCGCCTTCTGTGAAGCTGATGGGTTGACCCTCCAACACACGTGCGCCTAGCATCGACAAATCGTCACTGAACACTGCGCCAGTGAATTCCAATTGCTCGCGCAAAATTTCTTGCACCCATTTTTGAGAGAATCCAGCGGGACGTGAATCTACCTTGGGATAAATCACGTGTGCAGGCATGACTGCCGTTAACTCGTTGCTCAACCACTCGTAAGGTTTGGCATCTTCTTGGAGGATGGCTTTCAGGCTGCGCTTGTCGACGGGCATGTCCACATGTGAATCGGCTTTGACGAAGCCGTGCCCTGGAAAATGCTTGCCGCAATTGCCCATGCCAGCCCGCTGCAAGCCATGCATCAGGCTTTTGGCCAGCAAGCTGACATTGCGGGCATCGCGGCTGAAAGCGCGATCGCCAATGACGCTGCTTTCGCCATGGTCCAAATCAAGAACGGGCGTGAAACTCAAATCAACACCACAGGCACGCAGCTCTGCGGCCAACAAGTAGCCCACGGCTGTGGCAGCTTTGCAAGCCTTTAAAACACCCTCACCCTTTAGACCTTTGCCATCTTGGCCCCACATCTCACCCAATCGTCGCATGGCAGGCAAATGTGTAAAGCCATCGTTTCTAAAACGTTGCACCCTGCCGCCTTCGTGATCGACGCAAATCAACACATCTTTTCGAACAGCCTTGATGTCGGCACACAAAGCCGTGAGTTGCGCGCGGCTTTGCCAATTGCGTCCAAACAAAATGAGGCCACCCGTCAACGGGTTTTTCAGGCGTTTTTTGTCGACAGCTGTGAGCTCAAAGCCTTCAATGTCGATGATGAGGGGTGCTTGGATGTTCATTCGGTTTTTTCGACGATGCAATAACTGCCCGCGTAATCTGCTTCGTCAGTGACGCTGATGTGTGCTTTTAAATGTTGGGACTCAAACCAGATTTTCAAGGCATCGTGCAAAACAATCACAGGTTGGCCTGAAGGCAGTTTGCCAATTTCGCAAGAGCGCCATGTCATGGGCATGCGCATGCCCATGCCAATGGCTTTGCTAAAAGCTTCCTTGGCAGAAAATCGTGTGGCCACATAACGCACACCCCGCTCTGGCCATCTGGCGCTGCGCGCTTTGTAAGTTGCAAACTCATGATCACTCAAAACCTTTTGAGCAAAGCGGTCGCCATGCTTTTCCAAGCTGGCTCTGATGCGCCGGACATCACACAGATCGGTACCAATGCCATAAATCATGCTGGAAGTCTGCTCGTTCAATTCAAATCAAAATAGACCAACGCTTTGATCATCGGCCTAAGGCTTTTAAATAGCCAAGCACTGTCGCTGAGTACCCCACCTCTAGCGCGTCAGCCATCAAGGCGTGGCCAATGGAGACCTCCAACAAACCCGGCACGGCTTGCGCAAATTTGGGCAGGTTGTCTTGATTCAAATCGTGTCCGGCATTGACGCCCAAACCCAGCTCTATGGCGGCCCTGGCAGTGCCGACATACTGTGCCAAACAGCCCTCGTTCGCGGGTGTGCCAAAGCTTGCTGCGTAGGGCTCGGTGTACAACTCCACGCGATCAGCGCCGATTTGCTTCACAAAAACCATTTGCTCAGGATTGGGGTCCATGAACAAACTGACGCGAACACCCAAGGACTTGCACTCGTCAATCAAGGGCTTCAGTGCATCGGCATCTTTGGGGAATGACCAGCCGTGATCGCTGGTGAGTTGACCCTCGCTGTCGGGCACGAAGGTCACTTGTTGCGGCCGGACGTTGCGCACAAAATCCATCAACTGGTGAAACGGATTGCCTTCAATATTGAACTCCCGGTCTGGCCAGCGCTTCATCAAGTCGGCCAAGTCATGCACGTCGGAGGCGCGAATATGGCGCTCATCGGGGCGGGGATGAACGGTAATGCCCTGAGCGCCCGCTTCTAAGCACATCTGAGCCGCTTTCAAGACACTGGGAATACCCAAGTGGCGTGAATTGCGCAGCAGCGCCACTTTGTTGACATTGACGGAAAGCGCCGTTTTGGAAGAAGGGGTCATGAAGGGCTCACAAACTTTGAATGTCGATCATCATTTGACGGGTCTTTAAAGTGCCGACACCACAATGGTAATTGAGTAAGGTGCGAAGTTGGGTGCGAAGTGGCGTCAACATGTCTAAGCTCAAACGAAGCGTGTCTGTAAAAGGCGATTCGCCATCCAAGGCGTTTTGCAGCGCCATCCATTGAACGCCGCTCAAGGCGTGACGATCATCGCGATGCGCCAATCGCAAGCCGCCTTCAGGCACCAAGCAATAGTCTCTTGCCTCGTCCAAGTCCGCCATGGTGAGGGTCTGAGCATTCAAACTGGGCAGCAGCCCAATTTCTCGAAGCAGCAGCAGCTCAAACACGCGAAGCGAGGCCTGCAGCAATTCACCGGGCTCAGTGGCCATGACGCGCACGGTGGCCGCGTAGGCGTCAAACAATTGGGGATGAGGATCTTCGCGCGCCAAAAGGCGCAGCAACAATTCATTCAGGTAGTACCCGGAAAGCAGCGCATCACCCGTTGGCATCACATGGCCACCGATCCATTCCACGGACTTCAAGGTTCGAATGTCGGCATCGCCACCAAAGGCAATTTGAATGGCTTGAAGCGGCAATAAAACTGGCCTGAAGGAGGAGCTGGGTTTTTTGGCGCCCTTGGCCACCAAGGCAATGCGCCCATGATGGCGAGTCAACACTTCCAAGATGAGGCTGGACTCGCTCCAGTCGTAACGGTGCAGCACATAGGCAGGCTCATCCGAAATTCGTTTCAAGACAGCGGCCATGGGCTGCTCTTTTTACTCGTAGCCGAAGGAGCGAACACGCGCTTCGTCGTCGGCCCAGCCAGAGCGAACTTTGACCCACAACTCAATGAAGACTTTGGCATCCATGAGCTTTTCCAACTCTTGGCGCGCTTCAGTGCCAATGCGCTTGAGGCGCTCGCCTTTGTCGCCAATCACCATGGCCTTATGGCCCTCGCGCTCCACCACGATGGTGGCGGCAATGCGAATCATGCGATTGGCTGAACGGCTGGGTTCTTCTTCGAATTTGTCGATCACCACGGTAGAGGTGTAGGGCAATTCATCGCCCGTGAAACGAAACAATTTTTCTCGCACAATTTCACTGGCCAAAAACTTTTCGCTTCGGTCGGTAAGTTCATCTTCACCGTACATCCACGCTTGTTCTGGCAAGAATTTTTCGCAATACCCCATCAGACGTTCAATGTCTTTGGCATTTTTGGCCGACATCGGAACAAATTCTGTGAACGGATGCCGCTCTTGCATGTCTTTGAGCCAAGGCGCCAACTCTTCACGTCGATTGACGGTGTCCAATTTATTGGCAATCAACAAAACAGGCACATTGGGTTTGAGCAAAGTCAAGACTTTGGCGTCGGCGGTGTTGAACATGCCTGCTTCCACCACAAACAAAACCAAATCCACATCACCCACCGCACCCAAGACGGTTTTGTTCAAAGACTTGTTCAGCGCCGTGTTGTGGCGTGTTTGAAACCCTGGCGTGTCAACAAACACATACTGGGTGGCACCCTCTGTTCGAATGCCCGTAATTCGGTGCCGAGTGGTTTGTGCTTTGCGCGACGTGATGCTGATTTTTTGGCCTACCAAGGCATTGAGCAAAGTCGACTTGCCCACATTGGGCTTGCCAACAATGGCGACCAAACCGCAACGTTGGGCGGGGTTGGTTTCTGTGTTCATCCGCGGGCCTTGACTTTCAAAATTTCAAGCATGGCGGCTGCCGCGGCT
>CANFJC010000217.1 GCA_947447245.1 Comamonadaceae bacterium | reverse complement strand
GAAATTTTTGAAGATTGCGAAGTTGCCATTCGCATGGAAACAGGACAATGGTGAAACCATGAATGCACCCACACAAAACGCTTGGCTAGAAGCCGTAGAGAACTTCACCGAGGAAGCCGATGATCAAGCCGCCCAAAAAGCCAAGGCCCTCAAAATTGAACGCGAGACGCACAAGTTAGAAAAACGCTTGTGTCGCCAAGTGGGCCAGGCCATCAGCGAATTCAACATGATTGAAGAAGGCGACCGCATCATGGTCTGCATGTCGGGGGGCAAAGACAGCTACGGCATGCTCGACATTTTGCTCAAAATGAAAGCCCGTGCACCTGTTGACTTCGAACTCATTGCCGTCAACTTAGACCAAAAGCAACCCGGCTTTCCCGCAGAAATCTTGCCCGCCTATTTGAAAAACATGGGCATTCCGTTTCACATTGAGACGCAAGACACCTACTCCATCGTGAAGGACAAAATTCCCGAAGGCAAAACCATGTGCAGTTTGTGCAGCCGTTTGCGCCGTGGTATTTTGTACAAAGTGGCAGGCCAATTGAAGTGCAACAAATTGGCACTGGGTCATCACCGCGATGACATGCTGCAAACCTTCTTCCTCAACATGTTTTTTGGCGGCAAACTCAAAGGCATGCCGCCTAAACTTTTGAGCGATAACGGTGAGTTCATGGTCATTCGCCCATTGGCCCACGTGGCCGAAGCCGACCTTTCACGCTGGGCTGAGCATCGTCAGTTCCCCATCATTCCTTGCACCTTGTGCGGCAGCCAACAAAACTTGCAGCGCGTGCAAATTGGCAACATGATTCGCGAATGGCAAAAGAAGTTTCCGGGCCGCATTGAAAACATGTTTTCAGCTTTGCAAAATGTGGTGCCCTCGCATTTGATGGATGCCAACTTGCACGATTTTAAAAATCTCAAAATCACGGGCCTTGCCAATGAAGATGGCGACAAAGCCTTTGACGACGAAAGCTTTGAAGCACCCAATGTGATGGCCAGCTTGCAAGGTGTGCAAGTGGTTCAGCTTTGAATCGATTCAATGTGGATTTGTCATTTGAAAGTGACTCACAAGGAGACGCCATGAACCGCCAAATCACCCAAGCTTTCGCAAGCCCAACTCGGTGGCGCTGGCTGTTTTTGCTGGCCTTGTGCAACCTCTTGTTGAGCGGCTGTTACAGCATGCGCATCATCGAGAGTCAAGTGCAAACCAGCACGCAATGGCCCGTAACAGCTTCACAAAGCATAGCGCCAGCCAAGGCCTTCTTTCGACTTGACCGGCTTCCTGCCGATGTCAACAACCTCCAAGCGGGCTGGGCAGAAGTTGAACTTGAAGCAGCCCTGGCCCCTTTGGGTTGGACGCGCAACGACACACAAGCCCAGTACACCATTTGGATTGGCGTGCGCGCGGCAGAGTTCATTGCAGATCCTTGGGGTCGGCCTGTGCGCGGTCCTTGGGTCAATCGCTTCAACATGTCGATTGGCACGGGTTACAGGCCACATGGTGTGGGCTGGGGTCTTGGTATGAGCACAGGCATGCGCGCCGGATTTCCGCCGCCTTCTGGCTATGCGCAAGAAGTGAGCATCATCATTCGAGATCTGCAAACCAGCAATGTGGTCTATCAAACCAAAGCCTTGCACGAAGGCCCTTGGTCGGACCACCCAAACATTTGGCGCCCCATGATTTCAGCGGCATTGCAAGGTTTTCCAAACCCATCGGTCCTCAATCGTCGGGTTGACACCACCATTGCAAGGTAACTGATGCCTTCGAACGCAACGCGAATCATGGCCATCCGGCATGGCGAAACCGCTTGGAATGTAGACACGCGCATTCAAGGCCACATTGACATTCCATTGAATGAACATGGCCAATTGCAGGCTGAGCGCTTGGCAGAAACCTTGGCTTCGCAAGACACTTTGCACGCCATCTACACCAGTGACTTGCAACGCGCGCACCAAACTGCGCTGACCGTGGGCAATCGATTGGGCCTTGAACCTGTGACACATCAAGGCTTGCGCGAGCGCGGGTTTGGCGCCTTTGAAGGCAAAACTTTCAAAGAAATAGAAGCCGACTTGCCAGAGGACGCCATGCGTTGGCGCAAGCGCGATCCGCATTGGGAACCCCCTCAAGGCGGTGAGTCTTTGATCGCTTTGGATCAGCGCATTCGGACCACCCTGAACACTTTGGCCGCCAAGCATCCCGGTGAGCACATTGCGGTTTTTGCGCATGGCGGTGTGATGGATATTTTGTACCGCATCGCTACTGGGCAAGATTTGTTGGCGCCTAGAACTTGGGCTTTGACCAACACCGCCATCAACCGCTTGCTGTGGACGCCGGGCAGCGTGTCTTTGGTGGGGTGGGCAGATACGTCGCACTTAGAAGAAGTGTCGCGCGACGAATACTGAGTTAATGCCTAACTGCGCGACTGAGTTGAAAACTCAATCTTGCGAGAAGCTTTTGGGCGGCGTCACACCCAAGTGTCTGTAGGCCGCCAAGGTGGCCGTCCTCCCGCGCGGGGTGCGCTGCAAGAAACCTTGTTGAATCAAATACGGCTCGATCACATCTTCAATGGTGTCGCGCTCTTCGCCAATGCTGGCCGCAATGTTGTCTAGGCCCACAGGGCCACCATCAAAGCGGTGAATGACGGCTTCGAGCAGTTTGCGGTCCATCAAATCAAAACCTTCTGGATCGACATCGAGCATGGCCAAAGCCAGTTTGGCAATGTCATGCGTGATGTGGCCTGCGCCTTTCACATCGGCATAGTCGCGCACACGTCTGAGCAATCGATTGGCAATGCGCGGTGTACCGCGTGAGCGCTTGGCAATTTCTTCGCCACCGGCTGCATCCATGGGAACTTTGAGCAATGCGGCACTGCGCTTCACAATGCGGCCCAACTCTTCAGGCGTGTAAAACTCCAGACGCGACACAATGCCAAACCTGTCGCGCAAGGGATTGGTGAGCATGCCCGCGCGCGTGGTGGCGCCTACCAAAGTAAAGGGTTGCAAATCGAGTTTGATGCTGCGCGCTGCGGGGCCTTCACCAATCATGATGTCGATTTGATAGTCCTCTAACGCAGGGTACAAAATTTCTTCCACCACAGGTGACAGGCGGTGAATTTCATCGATGAACAAGACATCGTTTTTTTCTAAATTGGTCAGCAGTGCGGCCAAGTCTTTTGGTTTTTCTAAGACGGGACCACTGGTTTGGCGCAAGTTCACGCCCAACTCGGCCGCAATGATGTGGCTCAAGGTGGTCTTGCCCAAGCCAGGCGGGCCAAACAGCAGCACATGGTCCAAAGGTTCGCCGCGCATCTTGGCCGCGCCAATGAAAATTTCCAGCTGCTCGCGCACCTTGGCTTGGCCCACATAGTCATCAAGGAGCTTAGGGCGCAGCGCGCGCTCAATGGCTTCTTCCTGAGGTGTCTCAGGCTTGGCATCCACCATGCGCGTGGGGGGCGTTGTTCCAAAGTCGTCGGTTTGAATGCTCATGTGGTGATTTTATTTGGCCAAGGCCTTGAGCGCCATTTTGATGCCATCGCTCACGCCAATGTCGGGTGGCAAAGATTTGAGCGCCAACGCAGCTTCTTTGTCGGAGTATCCCAAAGCCACCAAGGCTTGCAGAATGTCGTTGGCATGATCGTGCGAAGTGCCTGCTGGCAGACCTAGATCGGCGCCCATCTTGCCCTTCAATTCCAACAGCAAACGCTCGGCGGTTTTTTTGCCAATGCCGGGGACTTTGACCAAGCGCCCTGCTTCTTGCTGCGTGATGGCCTGCGCCAAATCGGCCACGCCCATGCCAGACAGCACGCTTAAAGCCGTGCGCGGGCCCACGCCAGAAATTTTAATCAGCTGCCTAAACGCTGCGCGCTCTTCGTGGGTGGCAAAGCCGTACAGCAGCTGGGCATCTTCACGCACCACAAAATGCGTGAGCAGCTTCACCTTCTCGCCCAAGGCCGGCAGGTTGTAAAAAGTGCTCATAGGCACACTCACCTCATAGCCCACGCCATGGCAATCCACCACCACCTCAGGAGGGTTTTTGTCGATCAAAGTGCCTGTTAACTGACCAATCATGGCGCGCCGTTCTTCTTCATCAGATAAGTGCCTATCATTATGGGTATGGACAAGGCCCCGTTTGGGCTTTTGTCTATATTCTTTAGGATTATCAGCTTGATTGTCAGACACAACTTCACGCCGCACAACAATACCCGCATGACGCATCTTTGCGGCCCCATGGACGCCCATTTGCGCAGCATCGAAGCGGGTCTGCAGGTCAAAATTGCCCATCGGCACGAACAATTCAAAATTGACGGCCCAAAGGCACACGCCAACCAAGCGCTGGAGTTGCTACAGGCCCTTTACGAAATGGCCGACCGGCCCATCAAGGAAGACGCCCTTCAGCTCATGATGACGGGCGACCCCGAGGTGGCCAACAACCCCGACGCCGCCACCCTACTAACGCGCCGTGCTGACCTGAAAGCCCGCACACCCATGCAGGCCTTGTACATCGACAACATGGCCACACACGATATTACGTTTGGCATTGGGCCTGCAGGAACCGGCAAAACGTATTTGGCGGTGGCTTGTGCGGTGGATGCTTTGGAGCGCGCCAGCGTGCAACGCATTGTTTTGACCCGCCCAGCCGTGGAGGCGGGCGAGCGTTTGGGTTTCTTGCCTGGCGATTTGTCGCAAAAGGTCGATCCGTATTTGCGCCCCTTGTATGACGCGCTTTACGACCTCATGGGCCACGACAAAGTACAAAAAGCTTTTGAGCGCAACGCCATTGAAGTAGCACCCTTGGCCTTCATGCGCGGGCGCACCTTGAACAATGCCTTTGTGATTTTGGACGAAGCCCAAAACACCACGCCAGAGCAAATGAAAATG
>CANFJC010000216.1 GCA_947447245.1 Comamonadaceae bacterium | reverse complement strand
CGGCTGCCGCGAATCGTTGGTGGACTCCATCAAACGCGCCACCGACGTGATGATCGCTGGCAAAGTGGCTGTGGTGGCCGGATACGGCGACGTGGGCAAGGGCAGTGCGCAAGCATTGCGCGCACTCAGCGCACAAGTATGGGTGACAGAGATTGACCCCATCAACGCTTTGCAAGCCGCCATGGAAGGCTACAAAATTGTGACGATGGATTACGCCGCAGACAAGGCCGACATCTTCGTGACGGCCACTGGCAACAAGCACGTCATTACGCACGACCACATGCTCGCCATGAAAGACGAGGCTATCGTTTGCAATATTGGTCACTTTGACAACGAGATCGACATTGCATCTGTTGAGAAGTACACATGGGAAGAAATCAAGCCCCAGGTCGATCACATCGTGTTCCCCGATGGCAAGAAAATCATCATGTTGGCCAAAGGCCGTTTGGTGAACTTGGGTTGCGGCACAGGCCACCCCAGCTTTGTGATGAGCGCTTCTTTTGCCAATCAAACCATTGCGCAAATTGAAATGTTCACACACCCCGAAGCCTATGAAAACGGCAAGGTCTATGTGTTGCCTAAGCACTTGGACGAGAAGGTGGCACGTTTGCACCTGATGAAGGTTGGCGCCATGCTGACTGAACTGTCAGACATGCAAGCAGCTTACATTGGTGTGCCAAAGAACGGTCCTTACAAGCTTGACACATACCGTTATTGATTGACTATTTTGCGCATAGACCAATTGTTAGTAGAGCGCGGCTTGGCCGCGTCTCGTTCACAGGCCCAACGGCTAATTGCGGCAGGTGTTCAGTGGCGCACGCCACCGGGCGCTTTGCCAACGGCCGTGGTGGAGGCTGTGAAGTCTTCAGTGGACTGGCGCACGATCAATAAGAACAAAGACGAAGTGCCTAGCGATGCAGAAATTGTGTTGCTGGACGACTCTGAATCGAAGTATGTTTCTCGTGGTGGTTTGAAACTGGAAGGTGCGCTGCTTAGCAGCGGCCTTTCAGTTTCCGGTTTGCGTTGTATGGATGTCGGGCAAAGCACCGGTGGTTTTACCGAGTGCTTGCTTTTGAATGGTGCTGCTGAAGTAGTGGGCATCGATGTAGGGCACGGCCAAGTGCATCCGCGTGTGCGAGATGACGAGCGTGTGATTTGCATTGAAGGTGTGAACGCTCGCGAACTCATGCCCGATGACGAACGCATTCCCGATGCAGAAGCTGGTTTTGATGTGTTGGTGGGCGATGTGTCGTTCATCTCTCTGACCATGGTGCTGCCGGGTGTGGTGCCGTTTTTAAAACCAGGTGGCAAGCTGCTGATGTTGGTCAAGCCGCAGTTTGAACTGCAGCCTGAAAACATTGGCAAAAATGGTTTGGTGAAAGACCCCGCCATGTACCCCGTGATTGAAAAACGCATTCGCACTTCACTCAAAGAGTTGGGTTTGAAAGTAACCGGTTGGTACGACAGCGCCATTGATGGGGGTGATGGAAACCGTGAGTTTTTTGTGCAGGCTGTGAAGCCTGAGTGATTTATGAGCAAATTACCAGTTAGCTTTGAATTTTTTCCTCCAAAAACACCTGAAGGTGCAGAGAAGCTGCGCGCTGTGCGTCAGCAGTTGTATACGCAAGCACCAGAGTTTTGTTCAGTGACTTACGGTGCAGGCGGTTCTACCCAAGAAGGCACCTTTGGAACAGTGGGCGAAATTTTGAAAGAAGGCGTTTCGGCCGCTTCTCATTTTTCATGCATTGGCGCCAGTGAAGATTCTGTGCGCAAAGAATTGGGAATTTTGAAGTCCATGGGCGTGAAGCGCTTGGTGGCTTTGCGCGGCGATCTGCCTAGCGGCTACGGCATGGGTGGCGCGTTTCATTACGCATCCGATTTGGTAGCCTTCATTCGCAAAGAAACCGGCGATGACTTTCACATTGAAGTGGCGGCTTATCCTGAAGTGCATCCGCAAGCTAAGTCGCCTGAGTCTGATTTGCAGGCTTATGTTTCTAAAGTAAAGTCTGGCGCCAACTCGGCCATTACACAGTACTTCTACAACACCGATGCGTACTTTCGCTTTGTAGATGACGCCTATAAATTAGGCGTCGATGTGCCCGTGGTGCCCGGCATCATGCCTATTACCAGCTCTACACAATTGCTCAGATTTTCAGACGCATGCGGCGCAGAAATTCCGCGTTGGATTCGTTTGCGTTTGCAGGCCTTTGGTGATGACACGGCCTCTATCAAGGCGTTTGGTTTGGATGTGGTGGCCGACTTGTGCGACCAGCTGCGAAATGGTGGTGTGCCGGCTTTGCACTTTTACACGATGAACCAGAGTGCGACTACTTTGGAGTTGTTGAAGCGCTTGGCTTAATCAGCGTTCGTCGAAGCTCATCACCACTTCTTTGCTGGTGGGTTTGGCTTGGCAGCTGAGCACAAAGCCTTGCTCAGCTTCCCATTTTTCTAGGGTGAAGTTCTTTTCCATTTCAACGCTGCCGTGCATCACTTTGGCGCGGCACGTACAACACACACCACCCTTGCAAGAGTAGGGTAGATCTAGGCCGGCTGCCAAGGCCACATCCAAAATTTTGTCGGTAGCCGACATTTGCATTTGATGTTTCTTGCCATCCAGCACAACTGTGAGTGACACATCACCTTTAGATTCAGGCGCGTGACCCAATACGACTTGCTTGCGAGCGTCTGCAGGTAAAGCTTCTAGGGTGGGCGAAGTGAATCGCTCTGTGCGAATATTGCGCTCGGGCACGCCTACTTCTAGCAAAGCTTTTTCAGTAGCTTCAATCATGGCTTCAGGACCGCAGATGAAGACCTCGTCCATGCTGGCCGCGGGCAACAGGCTGGCCACGATTTCTTTGACCTTGGCTGCGTCGATACGGCCTTCTAGCAAAGGTACTTCTTGAGCCTGGCGAGACAACACATGAATGAGAGTGAGCCTGTTGGGGTAGCGATCTTTAAGGTCTTGTAGCGCTTCGTTGAACATCACGCTGTCCATGCGGCGATTGCCATAGACCAAGGTGAATTTGGATTCAGCTTGCTCTTCTAAAGTGCTGGCCAAGATGGACAAGATGGGCGTGATGCCGGAACCTGCAGCAAAGCCTACGCGGTGAATAGCGCGTGGACGTTGCACGATGAAGCGACCATCGGCTGGCATGACGCGAAGCACATCGCCTACCTTGAGTTTGCTTGCTGCCCAATTCGAAAAGACACCGCCTTGAACGGGGCGAATACCTACTTCGAGTGTGCCGTTTTGTGTGTATGAATTTTGTGAAGAACTGATGGAGTAGCTGCGGCGCACATCGTTGCCATCGATGATGGCGCGCAAGGTTAAAAACTGACCGGCTTTGAAATTGAAACCGCTGCGCAAATTTTCTGGCACCTGGAAAGTGATGGCCACCGCACCAGCTGCTTCGGGAGTGATGTTGGACACGGGCAGATCGTGAAATTTAAAGGCGGTCATGGTGCAAAATTTTTCAGTTTGATGTGCTGCTGGTCATGTTTGAAATGAGCTGTTGCATCAATAAGGTTTGAAATAGTCAAAGGGCTCCATGCAATCGAGGCAGCGGTAAAGCGCTTTGCAGGCGGTAGAGCCAAAGTGCGAGGTTTCGGTGGTGTTGTTTGAATTGCATTGCGGGCAGGGCACAGCAAGCAGTTCATGACGGCCAGGGTTGCTGGCGCTGCGGGCAGCGAATTGAATGATGCTGGAGGCGCCAGAGCTGTTTGCTTTGCCACTATGGGTTTGGCAATCGTGATCAGCACCGCTGTGTGGTGGTGCAATGCCATAGGCACGCAACTTTTCTTTGGCCTCTGGCGTGATCCAGTCGGTGGTCCATGCTGGCGCCAATTGCGTTTTAACTTTGCCTTTTAAGCCATGAGCTTGAAGCAAGTTGTGCACGTCGTCTTCAATTTGACCCATGGCGGGGCACCCGCTGTAGGTGGGTGTGATGACCACTTCTAACTGCTCAGTACCGTCCATTGCAACAGCTGTGCGTACATCGCGCAAGATGCCCAATTCACGAAGCGTGACAACTGGAATTTCTGGATCGGTCAAGGACTCTAGCAACTGCCATGCTTTTTCAACTGTACTTTCTAGAAGTGCAGGTGAAAGTGAAGCAGTTGTGGCCAGAGTCATATTGATCTTGATGCGCTTGAATTACCAAATAGCGTTGGGATGCGCACGCGGCAAGCTTTGCATCTCAGCCAACATAAAGCCCAAATGTTCGGAGTGAATGCTCTGTTTTCCGGTGGGAATAAATCCGCCATCTGCAGGACGCTTCAAAGTGGCTTCAAGCAATGCTGCATTCACAATTTGATTCCAGTCACTTTGCAAACTGGTCATGTCCAAACCCGTGACACTTGCAGCTTTCGATTCGTATTCTGTGTTTGTCCAAAATTCTTGCGTATAAGGCATGAGGTGATTCACAGCCGCTTGCGCACGGCCGTGTGACTCGGCTGTGCCGTCGCCCATGCGCAGCAACCAATCGCGCGAGTGGCGCAAGTGGTAGCGAACCTCTTTGAGCGACTTGGCTGCAATGGCGGCCAATTGTTCATGCGGTGCATGTTGCAATTTGTCCCACACCAACACCATCAATGCGCTGTACAAAAAGTTGCGAACCAAGGTAGTGGCAAAGTCGCGATCGCTGGCGGAGGTGCCTGCAAGAGGCGGGTGATGCGGCAATTCCAATAGTGTGTAGTTTTTGAAATCGGGCACATTACGAAAGAAAGCCAAGGTGTCTTCAGTCGCGCCATTGCCTAATTGCGTAGCCGCTTCTTGGTACAACAATCGGGCTTGACCAATCAGGTCAAGGCTGTTGTTGGACAAGGCAATGTCTTCTTCCAAAATAGGGCCGTGGCCACTCCATTCTGCGTTGCGTTGGCCTAACACCAAGGCGTTGTCGGCCAAGTGCAGCAGATACT
>CANFJC010000215.1 GCA_947447245.1 Comamonadaceae bacterium | reverse complement strand
ATGCGTTTGTTGTCAATGTGAGGCTTGCTTAAAAAGACAGTGCCCATCGCCAATGGCACATGGCCTGCAACGGCGTCGGTCATCAGGGGGCCACCGCCTTTGTAGGGAATGTGGTTGAACTCTAGGTTGGCATTCTTGCCTAACAAAGCCATGGCCAAGTGGCCTAAGCTGCCATTGCCGATGGTGCCAAAAGACACATTTTTCTTGGCTTTGGCCGCGGCCACCACATCTGCAAACGTTTTGTACTCGTTGCCCACATTGGACGTAAGTACCATGGCCGAGGTGCCCACCAATATCAGAGGCACCAAGTCTTTCTTGCTGTCGTAGGGCATGTTGGGCATTAAACTTTGGTTCACACCGTGTGTGTCAAATACGACTGCAAAGGTATAGCCATCTGCAGGAGATGCCAGCACCGCAGACGTTCCAATGACACCCGATGCGCCGCCTTTGTTTTCAACAATGACGCTTTGCCCTAATTGTTGTGACAAAACAGGTGCAATGATCCTGGCCACTTGATCAACTGAGCCGCCAGGCGGGAAAACGGCCACGAGTTTGATGGGCTGCTTGGTGGGCCAAGCTTGTGCCAAAACCAGTGTGGGCAGCAAGCAGCAAAGAAGCAGAAATGACTTCAAATTTTGGCTTAAAAAGGTTTGGCGAGAGAGGCGGGTTGACATGCTAAATTTTCCTTTGGTGAGATCCTAGTGCCTCAAAAGAGTGTGCAAGTAGGTAATAACCCTAGACTTAACTCTCAATTCAATGCCAAGTCCGCATGGATTAAAGACATTTATCAGCCCATTGACTAAAATGGCAGGTTCCTCTTTCATTCCTAGGAGAATGACCATGCCCGCTTTATTGCCCAACATTGACCCCGATGGCTTGCTCGAATTTTCTGTGGTCTACACAGACCGAGCACTGAACCACATGTCCAAGCGCTTTCAGGGCGTGATGCAAGACATCTCTGGCATTTTGAAAGACGTCTATGCGGCGCACTCAGTGGCCTTGGTGCCTGGCAGTGGTACCTTTGGCATGGAAGCGGTCGCTAGACAATTTGCACATGGCCAAAAAGTCATGGTCATTCGCAATGGCTGGTTCAGTTACCGCTGGACCCAAATTTTCGACATGGGTGCGATTCCGAGTCAATCGATTGTCTTCAAAGCGCGTCAGCAGAGCGCCGATACCCAATCGGCTTGGGCGCCTTGTGACATTGAAGCGCTTGAAGCGCAAATTGCAGCTGAAAAACCTGCCCTCGTGTTTGCACCGCACGTCGAAACGTCTGCTGGCATGATGCTGCCTGATGCTTATTTAGCCCGTGTCAGTGCAGCTGTTCACAAAGTGGGTGGCCTTTTTGTGTTGGACTGCATTGCATCTGGCACCATCTGGGTCGACATGAAGTCAACCGGGGTTGATATTTTGATCAGCGCGCCTCAAAAAGGTTGGAGCAGTTCGCCCTGTTGCGCCATGATCATGCTGAGCGAGCGGGCTCGACAAGCCATTGATGCCACTCAAAGTTCTAGCTTTGCATGCGACCTCAAAAAATGGTTGCACATCATGGAAGCGTATGAGTCTGGCGCTCACATGTACCACGCCACCATGCCCACAGATGCGCTGGCCCAATTGCGCGATGTGATGAAAGAAACACAGTCTTATGGTTTTGCCAAGGTCAAGCAAGAGCAGCTCGAGTTGGGTCTGCAAGTTCGCAGCCTCTTAGAGTCTCGTGGCTTCAAAAGCGTGGCGGCACAAGGGTTCCAAGCACCCGGTGTGGTTGTGAGCTACACCCAAGATGCCGAAATTCAAAACAGTAAAAAGTTCCTGTCTTTAGGCCTGCAAACTGCGGCTGGTGTGCCTTTGCAATGCGATGAGCCCAAAGATTTCATGACTTTTCGCATTGGCTTGTTTGGCCTCGAGAAGTTGCACAACCCTGCGCGCAGTGTCCAGCAATTGGCCCATGCACTGGATGAAATGGGCTATTTGCCTGTTGAAGCCAAAGAGCCGGCCATGGCCTAAGCCCATTGAGTTCTTTCAGGGCTTGATCGGTTGGCCACCGGCCATTAAAAACAAACTGGCATCGTCATGGTTTAAAAAACCCATCTCGCAAGCTTTCGCAAACTGCTGGCTTGCGACCTGACCGAGCGCAGGCACCGAAACTTTCAAGTGCGCACAGGCTTCTAATGCCAAGCGAGTGTCTTTGGCCAGCAGGGAAGTGTGCGCCCTAGGTTCAAAATCATTTTGAAGCGCGCGTTCCATTCGATCGTGTCCAATCCAGCTTTGCCCACTGCTAGCTTGCATGACATTCAATGTTGTTTGTGCATTCAAGCCCCAGGCCTGCGCCATGGCCAAGACCTCACTTGCGCCCGCTAAATTGATCGCAGCCAACAGGTTGTTGGCCAATTTTGTTTTGGCGGCATCACCTGGTTTTTGTCCAATGACAAATCGATGCGTTGTGATGGCATTGAGCAATGCTTCGTTTTTGATCAGCACGTCAGAGTCTCCCGCCAGCATCAAACTCATCTGACCTTCTCGGGCCCGCACAGGGCCACCCGACATGGGGCAATCAATCAGAAAGACGCCTTTGGCCTTGGCAGCATCCGCGGCCATTTCAACATCAAGCGGCCCCAAGGTTGGACATAAAAACACGACGTCACCTGGCTGTGATTGGCTGAACAGCCCCAAGGGGCCCGATAAAACGCTGTGAACTTGCTGTGCATCAACGACCACAATGAAACTGATGCGGCACTTAAGCGCCATGTCAGCAGGTGAAGCGCAGTGATTGGCCCCAAGGGCGGCAGCTTGTTTGACTCGCATGGGCTCAATGTCATGCGCAAACACAGGCCAAGCTTGGGACAGCAGCCTTGCCATCATGGCAAAGCCCATGTTGCCAATGCCAATGAAGCCGATAGGGCCAGCGTGGGCGTAGGGGGTAGGGGAAGCATTGATCGTCATAGCCAGCATTCTTGCCTAAAATGAATCGCAATGACACATACTTCAGCGCCGCCTCATTTAAATTGGCGTGATTCCTTTCGGGTTAAAAGCTTTCGCTACCAGTGGCCCGCAGATCTGGCCACATCATGGGCCTTTGAAATGGAAACCATCCTTTTGGGTTGGTACATCTTGTCAGCTTCTGGCTCCGTTTTGATGCTGGTGGTTTACGGCTCTTTGCAATATTTGGGTTCTCTGGTTGCTCCGGTTTTTGGTGTGGTGTGCGATCGAATGGGCTATCGGCGAATGCTCTGGTCCACCCGGGCCACATACGCTTTGATGGCGTTCTCAATCATGTTGCTTTCTTATTTTCAAGCACTGACGCCAGACAGGGTGCTCATTTTGGCTGCCATTGTGGGCTCCATCAGGCCTTCCGATCAAATGATGCGCAATGCCTTGATCGCCAAAACCTTGCCTGCAGCGCAGTTGATGGGCGCACTGGGTATTTCAAGAATGACGTCCGAGTCTGCCAGGATAGCCGGTGCGCTGGCCGGTGCCGGCATCGTGGCAGTTCTCGGCATGACCTCGGCCTATGCGGTTGTCACCTTGTTGTATGTGCTTAGTTTTTGGCTTTCTCGAGGCGTTGACGATGTTCAGCCAATACCGAATGCCGGTGCCTTAGCCAGTCCGCTGGATGATTTGAAATCGGCATTCACCTATGTTTGGCACAAGCCTATTCTCATGGGCGCCATGGCAGTGGCTTTTTTGGTGAACTTGTTGGCATTCCCCTTTTCGCTGGGTTTGCTGCCCTATGCGGCTAAGAATATTTTTCTCACGAATCAAACGGGCCTTGGATTTTTGGGTGCCAGTTTTGCATTTGGTGGGCTGTTGGCCTCATTCACTTTGAGCACGCACAAATTCAAGCTGCGCGCATCCCAAACCATGATCATGGCCTCAGCCGTTTGGTTTGCATTGGATCTTGTTTTTGCATTCACAAACAACTTGTACCTTGGAATGCTCGTTCTGATGTTGGCAGGCTTTGTGCAGAGTCTGTCCATGACCCCTTTGGCTGCAGTCATGCTGCGCGCGACTGAACCGGCGTTTCACGGGCGGGTGATGGGCATGCGCATGCTGGCCATTTGGGGCTTGCCCATTGGGCTATTGGCCAGCGGCCCCTTGGTTGAAAGCATCGGGTATGTGTCGACTGCCTGGATTTATTCGGCATTGGGTTTGGCATTGACCCTTGCTTTAACCCTTTACTGGCGCCATGCCTTGTGGGACAAGCACTCTGTTGCAAACAATGCACTTTAATTTTTTCAATCAATTTGTGGAGTTCAACATTGAAAATACTTATCACTGGTTTTGAGCCATTTGGCGGTGAAACAGAAAATCCTTCGTGGGCCGTGGCGCAATTGCTGCACGGTTACAAGTTGCAAGAATGCGAAATCACAAGCGTTCAGTTGCCTTGTGTGTTCTCTCAATCTTTGGCGGCGCTTGAGCTGGCTTTGAAATTGCACCAGCCTCAGATTGTTTTGGCATTGGGGCAAGCCGATGGTCGCAGCGACTTGTCGGTTGAAAGGGTTGGCATTAATGTGTGCGATGCCAGAATTGCAGACAATGAAGGCGCTCAACCTGTGGACATTCAAGTGCTTGAAGATGGACCTGCTGCTTACTTTTCAACGCTGCCCATTAAAAAGATGGTGGCCACCTTCAAGGACAATGGATTTCCAGCTTCTGTCTCACAAACCGCGGGCACTTTTGTTTGCAACCAAGTTTTCTATGGCCTGCAACATTTGCTAAGGAAGCAAAATGTGCTCAGTGGTTTTATCCATGTTCCCTTGCTGCCATCTCAGGCCGCTCAACGTTCGGGAACGACTTTGTCCAGCATGAGCGCCGAGACACTCAGAGATGCTTTGCTTTGTATTTTGCCCGTCATCGTCAAGCACGCAAAGCATGGCGAAGTGGATGCCAAAATAGCCATGGGCGCTACCCATTAACGGCGAT
>CANFJC010000214.1 GCA_947447245.1 Comamonadaceae bacterium | reverse complement strand
GTGTGGATGCGCGCAATCGCGTCAAACAACTCGGCCATGTAATCGTGCGGCTCAATTTGAATGCTGTAGGGCTGGAACGACAAGCCCAAACCCCAGTGTTCTGCGGAAGCACCTGGCTCTGTCGACTCTGGCATTTCGACGACGGCCTTTGAAAAGGCTTCCCAATCAAAATCGGGCCAAGCAGAAAGGTGGGCGTTGTAATTGCCAACGGCACCATTCATTTTGGCTTTGAGTGGCACAGCCGCAATTTTTTCTCGCGTGTTGCGCAATCGAACCACCACGTTGGCAAACTCCTTGCCGACGGTGGTGGGGCTAGCGGTCTGGCCGTGCGTTCGGCTGACCATGGGCACCGCAGCGTAGGCATGCGCCATGCTTCGCAATTGCGCAATGATCTCGTCGAGCGCGGGCAAAATGACTTGGTGCCGGGCACCTTTGAGTTGCAAGGCATGGCTGGTGTTGTTGATGTCTTCGCTGGTGCACGCAAAATGCACAAACTCCGAGGCCTGCTCTAACTCGGGACGGTCTTTGAATTTGGATTTGATCCAGTATTCAACCGCTTTCACATCATGGTTGGTGGTCTTCTCAATCTCCTTGATGGCCAAGGCATCTTGCTCAGAAAATTGCGTGACCAAGCCGGTCAAGTAGCGCCTTGCGCCCAAAGACAAGGGTTTGAACTCTGCAAAACCTGCATCCGACATGGCCATGAACCATGCCACCTCAACTTGCACACGGCGGTGCATATAGCCTTGCTCGCTCATGAGAGGCCGCAAGGCATTGAGTTTGTTGGCGTAACGACCGTCCAACGGAGAAAGGGCTGAGATGGGAGAAGAAGTCATGAGCACATTGTAAGTTCTCGCCCTTACAGGCAAACACCTTTTGGATTCCTCTAGAATGCGAGACTGTAAGCCCAGCTTTTTGACTCTTTTAGACAAGAACAAACCATGAAATTGATCGGTTCACCTACCAGCCCCTATGTCCGCAAAGTCTGCATCGTGATGGCAGAAAAGAAGTTGGACTACCGCATGGTGGCAGAAGATGTTTGGTCTGCCAACACCACCATTCATGCCTCTAACCCACTGGGCAAGGTGCCTTGCTTGGTGCTGGAAGGTGGTGAGGCTGTTTTTGACTCCCGCGTGATTGTGGAATATCTGGACACGCTGTCGCCCGTTGGCAAGTTGATTCCCGCCAATGGCCGTGAACGCGCAGAAGTGAAAACGTGGGAGGCCTTGGCCGATGGCCTGCTTGATGCTGCCATATTGGCTCGCATGGAGGCCTCCTGGGCACATCGCCCGGCCGAGCAACGCAGTCAGGCCTGGATTGACCGCCAGCTTGGCAAAATCGCCGAGGCTCTGCGCGCCATGTCGCAAGGCTTGGCAGACAAGCCCTACTGCTCGGGTGCACACCTGAGTTTGTCCGACATTGCCGTTGGCTGCGCGCTGGGTTATTTGGACTTCCGTTTCCCCCAAATTCAATGGCGAAACACCTACCCCAATCTTGACAAATTGCATGAGAAGCTCATGCAGCGTCAAAGCTTCATCGACAGCCTGCCCAAGTAATCAGCGGCTGTTGGCGCGCTTTTTAAGCCAGCGCATCAAGCCGCCCAGCCAAGGCAACTTTTCGTAAAGCTCCTCAGCGGCATCCCAATAATCTCGGTGCAAGCTGATGCGCAATTGATCATCCAAAACCAAGTGCGTGGTGCCCTTCACCACTTGTTCTGTGAGGGTGTCAAAGCGCTTGAATCGAAACTTGAAATCCCAAGTCATAAAAGCTTGATGACCATCGACCACCTGAGCCGTGATGACAAAGCGAGGGTTCTCCAGCGACTCGTACATGTGCAGAAAAATCTGCTCGATGGCCTTGATGCCTTGTACCTGATTGAACGGGTCTTTGAACTGCGCCGTTGGACTGTAAAAATTTTTCAGTTGGGCCACACTCTGCGGATTGAGGTCCTCAAAGTATTGGGCAATGTGTGCAAATGTTTCGCGCTGGCTCATGCTCAAAGTCCGGTAAACCGCCGCACCAATGCAAAGTAAATGCGATAGGGCAACAAGCGCATCAGTTTCAACCAGCTTGTAAATCGCTTGGGGAAATGAATGTCAAACAAGCCTTCTGCCCAACCTGCCAACATGGCGTTTGCAGCCTCTTCTGGCGAAATCAGCGCAGGCATTTGAAAGTTATTTTGTGCCGTCAAGGGGGTGGCCACAAAACCTGGGTTGATCACACTCACCCCAATGCCTTTGTCTTGCAAATCCATGTACAAGGTTTCAGCCACATGCGTGACCGCTGCCTTGGTCGGCCCATATGCCAAACCATTTGGCAAACCACGCCAACCCGCCACGCTGCTCACCAAACTGATATGGCCGTGGCCTTGCTGCAAAAAGAGGGGCAACACAGCGTCTAAAACCCGCAACATGCCGTTGTAATTCACATCTTGGTGCCTGAGCATGTCATTCAAATCAAATGCTGTGGCGCGCTGTGCGCGGTAGTGCCCGGCGCAATACAGCACAAAGTCCAACGGGCCGGCTGCGGCAACTTGCCGTGCCACATATTTCACCTGCAAGGCGTCCGTCACGTCCAATGACATGAGTTCAACGGGCAAGCCTTGTGTCTTGCAAACAGCTGCCCAGTCGGACAAGGTGCCCAAATCGCGCGCCGAAACAGTCACATGCGCACCCGCCGCTTGCAATGCTTTTGCGCAAGCCAAACCAATGCCGCTGGAAGCACCGACCAACCAAACACGGCGGCCTTGCCAATTCTGAATCGGCTGATTCATCGGTGCGCCCCATCGGCGCTTGTTGGTTGCCCGTGACGCAGTGGTGCTGTCGACAGGCGGTGTCATTTTGGCAGCCTGGAGACTCATGGCTTGCCTCCGGTGGCGACGGGCTCGCGCCGAGTGAAAGACAAGGTGACCTCACCCAAGGTCACCCCCAACTTGCTCATGACGGCTTTGTTCAACATCACGCGCTCGTCCATCAAATACATCCAATCGTCAAATTGAACATGCCAAACCGAGCCATCTATGGGCAAGGCCAAGGTGTATTGCCATTGAAACGCATTGCCTTTGGTTTGGCCCGAAGCCATGCCCACGACATCGTCTGCGCGGCCTTCGTAGCGACCATTGGGCAAGGCCTTCAAACGCCAGATTCTGCGTTGCTTGGTGCCGTCTGAATAGGTGAAGGCTTCGTCCAACACGCCTTCATCCCCTTGCCATTTGCAATCCATGACCACCGTGAATCTTTTGACCACGCGTCCGCTTCGATCGGTGAAAAGGCCCCATGCATCCACCGTTCCATTGAAGTAATTGCGCAAATCCAAAATAGGCGTTTGTGCAGCATAGTCAGAAATTTGCGGGCCCGCACAAGCCGATAAAGCCAGCGCGCCGCCCGTTGCCAAGCTCACGGTGCTTGCGCGAGCAAGAAAAGCTGCGCTCAAACTTTGTGACATATTTTTTAACCACAGACGTCGATTCATGAATCACTCCTAGAAGCCGGCTGCTGCGCCGACGGTTGAATCCAAAACACAAACAGCGCGGCCAAAGCCAAAAGCTTCAGCACACAAGGCAAAACGCCATAAGCCAAAGACAAGGCCCTCAAACCTTCTGCAGTTTGAGTCCCTGGCGAGTAGCCCCAATAGGAAAGCAAGGGCAAACACAGCCCTGCGGCCAAAGCCAAGTTCAATTTACTGGTCAGGTTCCACCAACCCAAATAAAGGCCCTCGGCACGGCCACGGTGTCCCAGTTTGTCAATCACGCGGTTCAACAAGGCAGCAGGCACGACAAGGTCAGCACCCAAAGCGATACCCGATGCCAAGCAAACCGCTAGAAAAGCGAGCTCATCACCAGGCCCTAAAAAACCAACGCTGCCAAAACTTAGGATGGCCAAAGTCATGCCTGCAAACCAAGCCTTTGCCAAACCTTGTGCTCTCACCAGTTTGAGCCACAAGGGCAATGAAAGTGCACCTGACAAAAAATAAACGCCTAAAAACAAAGGCGACATAGCGGCCGATGCCTGAATTTGGTCTTCGATAAAAAACATGACCAATCCAGCAGGCACAGCACTGGCAATGCCATTTAACAAGAACACCCAAAGCAGTTTGCGAAAACTGATTTGCTTCAATGGCAAGTTATTGTCCTTGTCTGTCAACTCAGTATCGCTGTCTTTGTCAATCCGTGTTTGAAGCAGCACCCGAGACCAAACCAGCAGACCCAAGAGCAACATCAGACCTAAGAAAACAGTGGTTGAAAGCCATCCGGCCATCACGGGCAATGCGGATGCCATGACAACACCCACCAAACCCGCCCCCTCGCGCCATGCCACAACCCGGCTTTGCTGGCTGGCGCCGCCACCCAACCTCGAGGCCCAAGCTTGATGAAGAATGCTCAGTCCGCTGTAGCTAAGGTGGCACAGCGTGATCCACACGCCAACCCAGATCACATAGGAAAAAGGATCAGTGAATGTGGGCGGAAAAAAGAGCGCGGCAAATGAAAACAACAAGCCCAGCGCATAGGCCATGGCCACGCTCAACACACGCCAAGAAGAGCGCATGTACAACGCATCGCTGAGTCGTCCCAGCATGGGGTCCACCACGGCATCGATCAGCCGACTGAACAGCAAAACGGCGCCCAAACTTGTCAAAGGCACAGCAAACTGAGTGGCATAGAAGTGCGGCAAATTCACGTACATCGGCAAAGCCACAAAAGCCAGCGGCAATGCCAACAAGCCATAGTTCATGCTTTGCTTGTGCGTGATGTGGGGAGATGCGCTCATAGACCCTTGATCCAAGCTTGCCTGATCGCGGGCGCCGAAGTTGACTCGTGCAGCCAAATTCCAAAAAAGCGCTGTGCAAACAAAGGATCTTGTATACGGCCAATGACTTTGTCGTTGAAGAAAAACTCGGCGCCAGCGTTAGGCGCATAGACCGCCTGAAGTCGATCTCCTTTTTGAACGTTGGG
>CANFJC010000213.1 GCA_947447245.1 Comamonadaceae bacterium | reverse complement strand
ACTGGCATGATCTGGTCTTTGAAATAGCCCGCTTGCGTGGCGCGCTCTGCACGGTTGTGGCTTTCAACGGCCAGCTTGTCTTGGTCTTCGCGTGTGATGCCCCACTTGGCGGCAATGTTCTCGGCGGTGACGCCCATGTGAATGGTGTGGAAGGGGTCGTGCAGTGCACCCACCATCATGTCGATCATTTTGGTGTCGCCCATGCGGGCACCAAAACGGTTGGTGTTGATGGCGTAGGGTGCGCGGCTCATGTTTTCTGCACCGGCGCCAATGGCCACATCGGCATCGCCCAGCAAAATGGATTGGCTTGCAGACAAAATGGCTTGCAAACCTGAACCGCACAGACGGTTCACGTTGAAAGCAGGTGTGCCTTCTGCGCAGCCACCGTTGATGGCCGCAACACGCGACAAGTACATGTCTTTGGGCTCGGTGTTGACCACATGGCCAAACACCACATGACCGACATCTTTGCCATCGGTGTTGGCTCTCTTCAAGGCTTCACGCACCACTTGGGCGCCCAGCTCGGTGGGGGCAATGTCCTTGAGGCTGCCACCAAAGGTTCCAATGGCAGTGCGAACACTGCTGACGACGACGACTTCACGGCTCATTTGAGTCTCCTTTGTATTGAAATAGATTGAACCCCAAAGTCTGACCCAATAAGACTACAGGGCGCTGACAAAAGGCGTTTAAGCGTCTCTGACGTCGCTCACGGGGTTGCTGCCAAAGTCGGGGCGAGCCAAATAGTCAAGGATGCGCTTGGCGGCGTCTGCTGGTGAAGTGAGTTGGCCTGTGGCTTTGAGTTGCTGGAAGCCGCCTTGGTCTGGAAAGCTTTCAGCCGGTGCGGCGCGCAGTTGAATTTGCATGTCGGTATCTATGACGCCCGGGGCCAGAGAAGTGACTTTGGCACCATGGGGCTTGAGGGCCTCTTCCAAGGCCAGACAACGCGTGAAGTGGTCCATGCCTGCCTTGGCTGCGCAATAGCCCGATTGCGAGGCCATAGCACGGCGGCCAAGTCCAGAGGAAATGTTAACCACTTTGCGGGGCATAGACCAAGCTTCGGTGGCGCTTAAAAAGGCCGAACACAACTGCATGGGTGCTTCTAAGCCCACACGCAATGCCATGGCCAGGTTGTGAGGGTCTGCTTCACTCAGAGGCCCAATGCGAGGAATGACGCCAGCATTGTTGATGAGCGTGGCGCTTTGAAAATCACTGGATTTTTGCGACTTGAGCCATGTTTGCAAGGCCTCACTTGCGACAGCACCGTCTGCCAGATCATGCGTCCACTGAGCCAGTGTGGCCCCTGATTTTTGAGCGAGCTCAGTGAGACTGGTTTGTTGATTGCGTGAAATGCAAATGAGGGTATGACCCGGTTTTAAAAGTTGTTCGGCAATGGCCAAGCCCATGCCGCGTGAGCCGCCCGTCAAGATGTAGAGGTGTTGTGTCATGTTGATCTTCTTTCGATTTAAAACGGAACCGTACTTTCAAATGCCATCCATTCTGCCGTCACTGGGTGTTTGAACTGCAACTCGCGCGCGTGCAATAAAAGGCGAGGAGATTTTGCCAAAATTTCGGGTGTGGCATACAAGCTATCGCCCAGTATGGCATGACCGATGGCCATCATGTGCAAGCGCAGTTGGTGCGTTCGACCCGTGATCGGTTTCATCTCAACACGGCTTGTGGTCTGTAAACAGGCCCCTTGCTGGATGCGCCATTGGGTGTGACTGGCTTTGCCATGTTCCCAATCTATTTTGCTTTTGGGGCGGTTGGGCCAGTCGGTCAGCAAGGGCATTTGAATGTCTTGCCACGCATCGGTATTGCTGTCATTGGCACTTTGTAAAATACCATCTACAACGGCTTCATATGTTTTGTGAACCTCTCTCTGTGCAAAGGCTTGACTCAAACTGCGTTGCACTTGAGGACCTCTGGCAATCACCACCAAGCCCGAAGTGGCCATGTCCAAGCGGTGCACGGTGAGCGCATCGGGCCATTCACTTTGCGCTCTGGCAATCAGGCAGTCTTGTTTGTCTTCGCCGCGGCCGGGCACACTTAACAAGCCTGAGGGTTTATTCAAAACCACCAGATGATCGTCAAGGTAAACCAGATCCAAGGGGGACATGGTCATCGGCCTTGCAAAGCCCGAATGCGATTGACTTGCAGGGGCGTGACCTCCGAAGCCTGATTGCCCCACTGCGTTCTGAGGTGAGTCAGAACGGCTGCAATTTCTTTGTCTTCCAAAGTCAGAACAAAAGGCGGCATGCCAAAAGGTCTGGGGTTGTGTGCGGTGGCTGCCGGATAGCCGCCATACAACACGGCTTGAACCAAGTTGGTGGGGTCGCTTAAAAGCACAGCTCGATTTTGCGCCAGTGCGGGGTAAGCATTGTCAACACCTTGGCCTTGAGCTTGGTGGCATTGCTCGCATTGTTGTTCATAAACTTTGGCGCCCAAACTCAAAAAATTGCCTGAGCTCTTGGCGCTGGATGGCTTGTTGGCAATGGCGCTGGCTGAATGTGTTTGCGCTTGCTCTTTCAGATAGGTGGCTACAGCCTGCAGATCGGCTTCTGGCCAATGTTGTGTGCTGTGTTTCACCACTTCAGCCATCGGGCCACTGGCCACGGCTGTTGCATTGCGGCCAGATTTCAAAAGCAGAGTGATCTCTGAAATGCTTTGCTGCGCCAGGCCTGTTTCTTGTGCGCTCATGAGCGACGGCGCATACCAGTTAACAAGGGGCATGAGGCCGCCAGAAAAATCATTGACTTCGCCCGATGCACCCCATGCATTGCGTGGACTGTGGCAGGCTGCACAGTGGCCCAGGCCTTGTGCAAGGTAAGCACCACGGTTCCATTCATTGCTTTTGGTGTCTTGCGGCTTGTAAGTGCCAGACGAAAAAAACAAGCTGCGCCATATGGCAATGGCCACGCCGGAGTTGTAAGGCCAATCCAAACTCTCAGATACTTTGGGAACAGGTGTTCGGGTCGTTTCAGCTGCTAGCGTTTTCAATGCGGCAAACATCGCATCGCTGTCATCGCGTGTGATGAGTGTGGTGTGCTTGTAGGGAAACACGGGCGTGAGCAATCGACCATCTTTGGATTTGCCGTAATGAAGCGCACGCCAAAAATCATCAGCCTGCCAAGTGCCCAAGCCTTGTTCCTTGTGGGGTGTGAGGTTGCTGCTGTAAACACTGCCAAAAGGTGTTTCAAATGCGCGCCCACCTGCACCCACAGGCTGACCGCGCTCGGTGTGGCAGGCCAAGCAATTGCCCATTTGCAGCAGCGTGTGGCCTTGAATAATTTGGGAGGCCAAAGTCTGGTTGCTGTTTTGTGGCTTAGCTTGTGATTCCCAAACATCCCGCTGGTTGTCTAACAAAATAGCCAGCACCAGCAAGAGAGCCACTGTCAGCCATAGCCATGACACTCGGCGCCAAAAATGTGGTGGAAACATCATGGCTGCACCTTGGACAACTCGGGTGCACTGCCGCATTGCCAGGGTGCTTTAAGTGGAGTTGACACTTTGCTTGCAGGGGCAGTGTCTGATGGCATATTTTGCGTGGACAACCAAGTGGCCACTGCGACCAAATCTTCAGACTGAAGCTTTGCCACCACCTCTTTCATGCAATCGGGTTGACGGGCTTTACGTTGATGGGTTTGCCAAGCCCCCAGTTGTGCATTGAGGTAGTCAAGGGGCAAGCCCAGCAAGCCGGGTACATGGTCTTGCACGCCGGTGAGTTTTGCGCCGTGGCAAGCAGTGCAAGCAGGCACGTCTTTCGCGGCGTCACCTTCTAAGGCCATTTGTTTGCCGCGCTTTAAGACTTGCACAGAGACTCTCTCGTTGGGCATGGCGGGGGCTGGGTAGGGCAGTTTCAAGCTGGCAAAGTGCTGGGCGATCTCTTGCAGGTAAGCGTCAGACAAAGGGTCGACCAAGCGTGTCATCAAGGTGTAGTGGCGCTTGCCTTCTTGAAAGTTCTTGAGTTGATTGAACAAGTAGCCCGCAGGCTTGCCGGCCAGTCTGGGGTAATAACCATCAGGGCCGGCGCGGCCTTGCTCGCCATGGCAAGCTGTACAGGCGCGGGTTCTTTCCGCCATGTCGTCTTTGAAACTTTTACCTTGGCTCCATGCCAGTGGCCCGTAGAAAACGCAGACCATTGCGGTCAAACAAGCAAGCTTGCCAAATTTCATAGGAAGCTTTGAGATGTCAGTTAGAAAAGAGTCAAAAAACATGTTGAAAAGGTGGCCCGAAAGGCGGCTTTTTAGGGCCTGTTTCAGACTCAAGCATAGAAGATTCCCAGTTCAGGCGACAATCTAGGGTTTTGAGACTCTAACATTGACCGATATGTCTGATTTTGAAGTTCGATTTGCCACCAAGAAAGAAGCCGCCGACGTGGCGCAATTGCACCTGCTTGCCAGCCGCGCGGCTTATGCGGGCCAAGTGCCTGAAGCGCATTGGGATGCTACTCCCATGGCCAAACGCGTGTCTTACTGGAAAGAGGCCATTGAATACGGTGAGCCCCAAGTGTTGGTGGCTCTGGAAGGTGACAGTGTTGTGGGTTTTGTAGGCTATGACCGTTCCAGAGACCCTAAATCTAAAAACACCATGGGTGAAATTTGGGCCATTTATGTTGACCCTGATCGATTGGGTGAGGGCGTGGGTTTGGCGCTTTGGGATGCGGCCCGTGAAGGCCTGCTGGAAGAAGATTGCACCGATGTCAGCATTTGGGTGCCTTTGCTGAACGAACGCACGCTGCGTTTTCATGAATTGGCGGGCTTCAAACGTGAAATGAACACAGCGCGC
Source organism: Comamonadaceae bacterium (assembly GCA_947447245.1). Taxonomy (GTDB): domain Bacteria; phylum Pseudomonadota; class Gammaproteobacteria; order Burkholderiales; family Burkholderiaceae_C; genus Limnohabitans_A. Next base: position 174 of record CANFJC010000213.1, on the reverse strand, counting down.
ACAGTGCCCATTGGTACTGTGAAAGTGGAAGAAGTTCGAATGAAGCGTTCTTTGACTTAAACATTGCTTTGAATGAAAATTTTGTTGGCCCCCATGGAAGGGCTGTTGGACCACAGCCTGCGTGACACGCTCACTCGTGTGGGCGGCATCGATTTGTGTGTGTCTGAATTTATT
>CANFJC010000212.1 GCA_947447245.1 Comamonadaceae bacterium | reverse complement strand
TTACACAGACGAGCGAACCCGCACGGAAATCATTCAGCAAAGTCATTTCGATACACGCATGCGCGTGCGGCCCAACCCCACGGAAATAGAGCGCGCCGCCAAAATGTTGCTTGACGCCAAGATGCCTATCTTGATTGTGGGCGATGAAATTTACAAAGCCAAAGCCGTGGCCAAAGCCGTGCGCTTGGCTGAACTCTTGGGCATGCCCGTCACTCAAATGCGGCAGATGTGGGTGAACTTTCCTGAAGCTCACCCTTTGTGGGTTGGCAATGCGCCTTCTGGCACATTGGCGTCAATCACTTGGCCTAAAAACTACGATGTGGTGATCAACATTGGCAACAAAATGCAGCACAACGGCGTCAACCCCATCGTTGCGCGCGGCGTGAAGTTCATTGACATGCGCATTGACTACAACAACATGGGCAAAGTCATGGCCACCGATGTGCCCTTGGTCGCCGATGTTGGTTTGGGATTAGACGACTTGCTGGCAGCACTTGAGCCCTTGGTCAATGACCGAATCAAATTGATAGCAGCTGAGCGTGCGGTAGAAGTGCGAAAGTACACCGAGCGATCCAGAGCCATTCGCGCCGGCATCGTCAACAACCCCGAGTGGAACAACTCGCCCATGATTGCAGACCGTGTCACTTGGGAAGTAGCCCAATTTGCCGACCCCGATGCCATCATCGTGCACGAGGCGGGTTCTGTGGCCATGCATTCCTTTGGCTTTAATCCTGTGGGCGGCAGAGAATTGTTTTTCTACTACGGCGGCCACTTAGGCTCTGGCGTTGGCACTGCAGCGGGCGTTAAATTGGCACGCCCCAACCAGCAAGTCATTTGCTTGGTAGGCGATGGTTCATTTTTGTTTGGGCCTCACGCGCTTTGGAACATGGCCCGCTTGGAGTTGCCGGTTATCACCATTGTTTACAACAACCATGCCTATGGCGGTCCTCATTCACGCACCATTGCCAATGCGCCCTCGGGTCGCATGGTTGAAACAGGTCAATATGTAGGCAGTTACTTAGGCAACCCCGACATGAACATGGCGTCCATTGCAACAGGCTTTGGTGTGCGTGCAGAGGTCGTGCAAAACCCCACACAATTTAAAGCGGCTCTGGCGCGTGCCAAGGCGTCCAGTGTTGAGGGGCGGCCCTACCTGATCGATGTGCAAGTGGCACGCCGCGGCATTGGCTGGAACGACACGCCTTGGATTCCACCGATCAAAGGTTCGGCGATGCGAACCAAGAAAGTCTAGTTTCTTGACAACCATGCGCTTAGCTTTTTTTAAAGTGCTGTCTTTTGGCGGCGTGATCACCTTGTCGCTGTTGCCCTTGTTTGCAGTGAAGGCCAACGACGCGGCTTTGGGCAGAGACATTTACCAAGACACCTGTGCAGCTTGCCATGGCCGAGACATGGTGAGTTCGGGCTTGGCATTTGATCTGCGCAAATTTCCGCTGACCGAATTTGATCGCTTTCAAAACGCGGTGATGAATGGGAAGCCACCCGGCATGCCTGGTTGGCGGAGCCAATTGAGCGCAGAAGATGTCAGGGCGATTTGGGATTATGTGAAAACAGGCGGTTAAGTGCTTCAATCAGGCTTATATTTGGCATTCGCTGTCAAAGAATAAAAGCGGCGTCACTATGCACAACCCAAGTCACTTACCCAGACCTTCCATCTATTACAACTACCAAGTTTTCAAGCCTTGGCTGCCCACTGAAAACGGCACGCAAGAAAAGAAACAAGTAGTCATTGTGGGCGCAGGCCCTGCGGGTATGGTGACCGCGTTGGAATTGGCTCGGCACGGTGTTGCCAGTGTGGTCTTGGCGACTGATCTGCAATTCTCACAAGGCTCGCGCGCCATCGTGTTCACGCGCCGTTCCATGGAAATTTTGCAGCAAGTGGGCGTGGCCCATCGCATCACTGAAAACGGTTTGCCTTGGCACTCTGGCAACTCCATTTACCGCGGCCAAAAAGTGTTTCGCATGGAAACACCGCTCGATCCAGATGATCGATTTTTTCCGATGATCAATATCCAGCAGCAGTATCTGGAAGAGTACCTGCATGATGCATGCGCGGCCAATCCTTTGATTGATTTTCGGTGGGGCAACAAACTCGTCCATGCAGAACAATCGTCTGGCGTTGTGACAGCCCATGTCGACACCCCTGCAGGTCCTTATCAACTTGAAACCGAATGGCTGGTGGCGGCCGATGGTGGCCGATCTGAAATTCGAAGTGCCATGAATTTGAAATTAGAAGGTGCGTCGTTTGAAAGCATCTTCGTCATTGCCGACATTCGCATAGACCTGCCCTTCCCCACCGAGCGATTGGCATTTTTCGATCCAGACTGGAATCGTGGCAACACCATCCTCATGCACAAAGAGCCGCATGGCATTTGGCGTGTGGACTATCAATTGCCGCCTGGTGAAACGCCAGAAGAAGCTTTGCTACCTGAGTCCCTAAAGCAGCGCATTGACGCTCAACTCAAAATGATTGGCTTTGAAGGCACGCCTTGGGAAATGGATTGGAGCTCTGTTTACTCTGCACGCACGCTCACATTGCCCAACTATGTCCACGATCGCATTGTGTTCACGGGTGATGCCGCACATTTGCTGCCCATCTTTGGCGTTCGAGGCGCGAACACCGCCTTTCAAGATGCGCAATCCTTGGGCTGGCATTTGGCCTATGTTCTCAATGGCATCTCTCCTGAGAAATTGATGACAAACCACAGCGAAGAGCGTGTTGGCGCAGCGCGCGAAATCATCACGGAAGCTGGTAAGAGCACGCGTTTTATGGCGCCTCCTAGCCGAGGATTTAGGTTGCTGCGCGATGCGGTTTTGTCTTTGTCATTGACCGAAGAATTTGTGCGGCCCTTGTATCACTGGCGCACGTCACGCCCGCATGAGTACAAGCTCTCCGTGTTAAACAGCACAAGCGATGACAACGCGCAATTTACCGGGGGGCCAGCACTTGGCGCACCACCGCAAAATGTTCAACTTCAACACGATGACTTTTTGCTTGACCACTTGGGTGGCGGTTTTGATTTGGTTTATGTCTGTCAATCTCAAAATATTCCAAACGAGCTGCTGCATGCCGTTATGTCGGCTAAAAATGATGGCTTGCCTTTGAAGTTGTTGGCCATTAGCGATCTTGCTATCAAAGTACAGGGTGCTGACAAAACATTGTTTGACCCTCAACAAAGATTTCAACTTCGTTATGCCGTCTCAGCAGGCGGTGCTTATTTATTTCGACCCGACCAACACGTGTGTGCCCGCTGGCTTGAAGTAGATGCCACACGCTTGCTTTCCAGCCTTCAACTTGCGGTGATGCAATGAACCCCAACCCTCACTTAGACATTGCCGGCTTAGAACAGGTTTACGACCGATTGGCCACGGCCATCGATCAAGCGGGCCCCGAGAAGTCAGAACTCTTTTTGGTCAAACTGGCCTTGCTCCAAGCCAAAGCAATGGGCCAACCTGCTGTGTTTGAGGCGCAAGTAGAGGCCGCTCTGAAAGATCTGTAAACGCGTACTTGCCTTTGCACTAAAGGGGCAACGCGCATTGCACCGGCATAGCGCCCAATTCGCTAACCAACACCTTGGGGTCTATGCCCACTAAAAATCCACGCCGGCCGCCATTGATCCAAATTTTGGAGAGTTCCAAAATACTGGATTCAACAAATACGGGTAGCGGCTTGCGCAGGCCAAAGGGAGATGTTCCGCCTACCAAATAGCCAGAGTTCTTTTGCGCAACATCTGGCGTGCAAGGCTCAACCAATTTGCGACCAATTTGACGCGCTAAATTTTTGGTAGAAGTTTTGCAATCTCCATGCATCAAGACCACCAAACCCTTGCCATGCTCGTCTTGCATCACGAGGGTTTTGACCACCTCATGCTCGGGCACCCCCAATTGCTTGGACGACTCAGAAGTGCCGCCATGGTCAACATAATCGTAGGGGTGCTCGGTATACGAAACTTTTTTTTGCTTCAGCCATTGGGTGGCCGGGGTTTCTGAAATGTGTTTTGCCATTGGTTTTTGCAACATTTTGGGGTGATTGTGACTTTGGTCAAGAATCGACAGCACTTCCTTGGGGCAAGCCCCTAAAACCCGCCCTTTCTTGGGGCTATTGGCGATTTACAAACGACAAAGTCAGCGATTACCCGTGGTTTTATCAGCTTTTTTTAATGCAAAATGTGCTTTTCTTAATTTCGGAGTTAATTCATGAAATCCATTCGAAAACTGATCCAGCGCCCTTTGCTGGCAACTGCCGCTTTGGCATTGCTTGGCTCATTGGCCACGCCTGCTTTTGCTGGCAAAACCATTGATGCCATCAAAGCACGCGGCACGTTGAACTGCGGCGTCAACCCCAGCCTGCCTGGCTTTTCAGCTGCAGACAGCCAAGGTGTTTGGGCTGGTTTGGATGTGGATGTTTGCCGCGCAGTGGCTGCAACGCTGTTGAACGATTCCCTGAAAGTGAAATACACACCCCTGAACGCTGCTCAGCGTTTTGCTGTGTTGCAAGCCGGTGAGATTGACATGTTGTCACGCAACACCACTTGGACTTTGAACCGCGATGCCTCTTTGGGCTTGCATTTCACAGGCGTGACTTACTATGACGGCCAAGGCTTCATGGTTCCTAAAAAGTCAAAAATTACAAGCGCTACCAAACTCAAAGGCGCCACAGTGTGCGTGCAATCTGGCACCACCACTGAAAAGAACTTGAATGACTACTCCAAGGTCATGAAGCTCAACATGAAACCCGTGGTGTTTGACACACAAGAAGCCACCAACAAAGCCTATTTCTCAGGCCGTTGCCAGGCTTACACCACAGACGCCTCTGGTTTGGCTTCTGTGCGCAACAAAGAAGCGACCAACCCTGATGATCACCTGATCCTCCCAGAGTTGATCTCTAAAGAACCCCTTGGCCCAAGCGTGCGCCGTGGTGACGACGAGTTCTTCGCCATTGTGAAATGG
>CANFJC010000211.1 GCA_947447245.1 Comamonadaceae bacterium | reverse complement strand
TGGGACCTGCTCAACCAACTTCGAGACGAACGCCGCACGGGCAGGTCGGCTCGCATGCTTTATGAAGTGTTGGGTGATATTTGGGTGGTTCAGCGCAATCCCTATTTGCAAGACGACTTGCTAGACAACCCAGACCGCCAAAAGCAGTTGGTGGAAGCTTTGCAACACCGCTTGGGCGAAGTTCAAAAACGCCGCACGCCTGAAGCAGATGCTTTGCGTGACGGTTTGGTGAGTGAATTGTTGGTGTTGGCGGGCCATGCCGTCAAAGTCTTCGATGAAACTTTTTCGGCCATGGCACAGTTGCGCCGAAAAACGCAAAAGGGACTTGGCAAGCACACCGCCAAAGACAACATCAAATTTGATGCTTTGTCTCGCGTCAGCCATGTCACAGATGCCACCGACTGGCGTGTTGAATATCCTTTTGTGGTTTTAACGCCCGACACAGAAGCCGAGATGGCCAATTTGGTCAAAGCTTGCTTCACCTTGGGCTTGACCATCATTCCGCGTGGCGGCGGCACAGGCTACACGGGCGGTGCCGTGCCACTGACTTGGAACAGTGCTGTCATCAACACTGAAAAACTCGAAGCCATGTCTGGCGTCGAGATGCTTCAGTTACCCGGGCTCGACAAAGAAGTACCTACCTTGTGGACCGAAGTGGGCGTGGTCACACAGCGCGTGGCCGATGCTGCAGAGCGCGCCGGTTGGGTGTTTGCGGTGGATCCGACGTCTGCTGAGGCCAGCTGCATTGGCGGCAACATCGCCATGAATGCAGGTGGTAAAAAAGCCGTGTTGTGGGGCACTGCCCTCGACAACTTGGCCAGCTGGCGCATGGTCACGCCCGATGCACAGTGGCTAGAGATCACGCGTCTTGGCCACAACCTTGGCAAGATTCACGATGTGGAGATGGCCAGTTTCGAGTTGAAATATTTCGAAGCCAATGGCACCACCTTGGTTCGTGAAGAGCGTTTGGACATTCCAGGATCGGTTTTCCGCAAAGAAGGCTTGGGCAAGGACGTCACCGACAAATTTTTGGCAGGTTTGCCAGGCATTCAAAAAGAAGGTTGCGACGGCTTGATCACCAGCGCGCGCTGGATTTTGCATCGCATGCCCGATCACACACGCACAGTGTGCATGGAGTTCTTTGGCAATGCCAAAGACGCTGTGCCCAGCATTGTCGAAATCAAAGATTTCATGTTTGCCGAACAAAAACGCTCAGGCGTTTTGCTGGCGGGCCTAGAGCACTTGGACGATCGTTATTTGCGGGCGGTGGGCTACACCACCAAGTCCAAGCGCGGAGGTCTGCCCAAAATGGTCTTGGTGGGTGACATTGCGGGCGACAACGCCGATGACGTGGCCAAAGTCACTTCTGAAGTGGTACGCATTGCCAACTCACGCAGTGGTGAAGGCTTCATTGCCATTAGCCCAGAAGCGCGTAAAAAGTTTTGGTTAGATCGCAAAAAAACAGCGGCCATTAGCCAACACACCAACGCCTTCAAGATCAATGAAGACGTTGTGATTCCCTTGCCTCGCATGGCGGAATATACCGATGGCATTGAGCGCATCAACATTGAATTGTCCATGCGCAACAAGATCAAGTTGTGCAACGAGTTGGAACTCTTTTTGAGCAAGGGCAATTTGCCCTTGGGCAAAGACGATGACACGAGCGAAATTGCTTCAGCAGAATTGCTGCAAGAGCGCGTTTCACAAGCTTTGGCGGTGGTGCGCGATGTACGTGACCTGTGGCAAGGCTGGTTGCACGAAGTTGAAAATTTATTTCCTCAATTGCAAGACCACACCTTGCGTGCCAGTTGGAAAACGCAAATCAAGGCGAGCTTTCAAACCATCTTCACGGGCGCTGCCTTCCAGCCTATTTTGGACGAGTGTGTGGCCATTCACAAACGTGTCCTTAAAGGCCGCGTGTGGGTTGCCTTGCACATGCACGCCGGTGACGGCAATGTGCACACCAATATACCGGTCAACTCTGACGACTACGACATGCTGCAAACCGCGCACGAAGCGGTTGCGCGAATCATGGTCTTGGCACGAAGCCTAGATGGTGTGATTTCGGGCGAGCACGGCATTGGCATCACGAAGCTAGAGTTTTTAAGCGATGCCGAATTGAAGCCATTTGCCGATTACAAGCAGCGCATTGACCCTGAAGGACGTTTCAACAAAGGCAAGTTGATGCGCCTAGTCAAGGGACCGGAAGGCATGGACATTCAAGCCGACCTGACCAATGCCTATACCCCAAGCTTTGGTTTGATGGGCCACGAATCGCTGATCATGCAGCAGTCGGACATTGGCGCCATTGCCGACAGTGTGAAAGATTGTTTGCGCTGCGGCAAATGCAAACCCGTGTGTGCCACCCACGTGCCGCGCGCCAATTTGCTTTACAGCCCGCGCAACAAAATTTTGGCCACATCCCTTTTGGTGGAAGCCTTCTTGTACGAAGAGCAAACCCGCCGAGGTGTGTCCATCAAGCACTGGCAAGAGTTCGAAGATGTGGCCGACCACTGCACCGTGTGCCACAAGTGCCTGTCACCTTGCCCCGTCAAAATTGACTTCGGCGATGTGTCTATGAACATGCGCAATTTGTTGCGCAAGATGGGTCAAAAAACATTCCGCCCCGGCAATGCTGCGGCCATGTTCATGCTGAATGCCACCAACCCAGACACCATCAAGCTGGCGCGGGCTGGCATGGTGGGGGTGGGCATGAAGCTGCAGCGCATTGCCCACGATTTGCTCAAAACTTTTGCCCGCAAGCAAACCAAAGCGCCGCCTGCCAGCATTGGTGCTGCGCCCATCAAAGAGCAAGTCATTCACTTCATCAACAAGAAGATGCCAGGCGGCTTGCCCAAGAAAACGGCGCGCGCTTTGCTGGACATTGAAGATCAAGATTACGTGCCCATTATTCGCAACCCGAAGACCACCACCGCCGAGACGGAAGCGGTGTTTTATTTCCCAGGTTGCGGCTCCGAACGCTTGTTCAGCCAAGTGGGATTGGCCACGCAGGCCATGCTCTGGCACACCGGTGTTCAAACGGTTTTGCCGCCTGGTTATTTGTGTTGCGGCTACCCCCAAAAGGGTAGCGGTCAGTTTGACAAGGCCGAAAAAATCATCACCGACAACCGGGTCTTGTTCCACCGCGTGGCCAACACCCTGAACTATTTGGACATCAAAACCGTGGTGGTCAGTTGCGGTACCTGTTACGACCAACTTCAGGGCTATGAGTTCGACAAAATTTTCCCAGGCTGCCGCATTGTTGACATCCATGAGTACCTGCTTGAAAAAGGCATGACGCTCAACAACAACGGAGCTTACCTGTATCACGATCCTTGCCACAGCCCCATGAAGTTGCAAGACCCCATGAAGACGGTCAAGTCTTTGTTGGGTCCACAGGTTTTGAAGTCCGATCGCTGCTGCGGCGAGTCCGGTACTTTGGGTGTGACGCGTCCCGACATTTCGACGCAAGTTCGTTTTCGCAAGGAAGAAGAAATTCTCCAAGGTGAAGCGCAAATGCGTGCCAGCGGCATGGTGGGCGAAAAAGAAAACATCAAGGTCTTGACCAGTTGCCCTAGCTGCTTGCAAGGCTTGTCACGCTTCGGTGACGATTTGAAAAATGGCTTGTTGGAAGCTGATTACATCGTGGTGGAAATGGCCAAACACATTTTGGGTGAGCAATGGATGCCCGAGTACGTGGCCGCTGCCAACGCAGGCGGTATAGAGCGCGTTTTGGTTTAACGACAGTCTCACGAAAGAACGCCTTATGGCTGGATTGACATCAGGTGCACCCACACCACAAGCCTTGACCCTTCATGGGCAGAGTCGTGCTTTAGAGGTCAGTTTTTCGGATGGTCAAACTTTCCGAATTCCCTTTGAGCTCATGCGCGTTTACTCGCCTTCCGCAGAAGTGCAAGGCCATGGCCCTGGGCAAGAGGTGTTGCAAACAGGCAAGCGCGAAGTTGACATCGTTGAGCTGGTGCAGGTTGGCAATTACGCGGTTCAACCTACTTTTTCAGATGGCCACAACAGCGGTATTTTTTCTTGGGACTATTTGTACCATTTGGGCTCTGACCAAGACGGTCTCTGGTCCCAATACAGCCAACGCTTGCAGGCGGCGGGTGCGCAACGTGACGACCCCATGCCGGGTGCTGCAGGTGCTTCATGCGGCCATTCTCACTGATTGGAATTAGCAAATGAGTTCAACCCATTTCGGTTTCAAAACCGTCGATGAGCAAGAAAAAGCCAAGCATGTGCGGGGCGTTTTTGATTCTGTGGCGTCCAAATACGACATCATGAACGACCTGATGTCTGCGGGCTTGCACCGTGTGTGGAAAGCCTACACACTGCAGGTTGCCAATCTCAAAGAGGGCGACCAGGTGCTCGACATCGCAGGCGGCACGGGCGATTTGTCTTTGGCGTTTTCAAAAAAAGTGGGTGCAACAGGTCGAGTGGTTCACACCGACATCAACGAAGCCATGTTGCGAACAGGCCGTGATCGATTGGTGAACGAGGGCGTGATCTTGCCCACGCTGGTCTGTGATGCTGAAAAACTGCCTTTTCCCAACGACCATTTCAATCTGGTCAGCGTGGCTTTTGGGCTTCGCAACATGACGCACAAAGATTTGGCTTTGAAGGAAATGTGCAGAGTTTTAAAGCCAGGTGGGAAGCTTTTGGTTTTGGAGTTTTCTAAAGTGGCTAAACCCTTAGAAAAAGTTTATGACTGGTACTCCTTCAACATCTTGCCCCAACTGGGCAAGTGGGTTGCCGGAGACGATGCAAGTTACAGGTATTTGGCCGAATCGATTCGCATGCACCCTGGCCAGGAAGAGCTGAAAGCCCTTATGAAAAATGCCGGATTTGGGCACGCCGAATTTCACAACTTGAGCGCGGGGGTGGTAGCCTTGCACGTCGGCATTAAATGTTGATCGGTTTTTTCTGAAATTTTCGGAGTTTCTAGTGAACAAATTTTTCGGCTTAATCT
>CANFJC010000210.1 GCA_947447245.1 Comamonadaceae bacterium | reverse complement strand
GAGGCCATGATAGCCGCAGACCAGTTGCCCATGACAAACGCGGCCCAATGACAAGGGTGCACCGCGGTGCGGGCAAAAATCTTCCAACGCCGACACAGCGTTATCAGGACCTCTGAAAAAAACCATGGCCTCATTGCAAATTTTTCGGCCCAAAGGTTTGTCGGTGATTTCGTCAGCCCGACAGGCCACGTACCATTCATTTTTGAGAAACATCTCATCTCCTTAAAAGCTGCTTCGCCTGAAATCAAACCATTCATTGAAAAAGCAGCTGTTTCGCAGAAGTCATGCGGGCGGGCTGATGTGAACCACTTAAGGCTTTAAGTTGATCATGATGATCGCTTAATTTTTTTCATTTTATACGGCATCACAGGGTCACAACTCAGCAGTTTGGGGTGTGAGTGGTTTTCCGGAGGACGTGACTGAAACTCCCACCATTGCCCGAATTTGAAAAGCCTAGGGTTACTCCTCTAGAGTCCCTGCTTTCCTCAAGAGATAGTGGGCTGGTAGTACCTTTAGAATCCCCCTTCTCATGAACCTCCAACGACATTTGAAACGGCTGCATTTGCAGTCGCCTCAAGCCTCAGCTCTGGCCCACTTTTATGCGCAAGCCTTTGGCATGGCCTGCTGGGAAAATCAGGGTGTCTGGTTTTGTGCCAATGAAGGCCGAGAGGTGCTTGTTTCTGAAGGTCAAACCGGCAAACTTCACTACGCTTTGTTTGCCATTGACAATTCGGCTGAATGGGATGCCTTCAAGCTGCAAACTCAAAACTTGCCTCAAGCCAATTTAAGGCAGCATCCAGAGCTTCCGGGTTCTGCCATCGGCTTCCTTGACCCAGACCAAAATTGCATGGTCTTTGTTCCGGCATCTGATCTCCTACCGCCGCCATCCAACTCCGCCTTGAATATCAACGCAGCATCCTTGCCAGATGCTGAATCACAGCATTTCGCACTTCGCACACAGCAAGTGGAAAACATGAAACGCTTTTACACGGAGGCCCTTGGTTTCACTTTGTCGGATGTGGTGAAAGACGACGAGGGTCAACTCAAAGCCTGCTTTGTCCGCGGCAATGAAATGCACCACACGCTGGCCCTTTTTGGTGCGCCTGTCAGCTGCTTTGATCACCAGTCCTTTGAAACGCCCAGTTGGCTTGAACTGAAAGATTGGGCCGATCACATGGGCAAATTGCGGATTGAGATTGTTTGGGGTGTTGGACGTCACGGGCCTGGCAATGATGTTTTTTTCATGGTGCGAGATCCCGATGGCAATTTGGCAGAAATTTCCTCTGAAATTGAGATTTGCAAAGACAGTCGCCCAGTGGGTCAATGGAAGCATGAAGAGCGCACCTTGAACCTCTGGGGCAAGGCCATCATGCGCAGCTAATTTGCAGATCAACTCCCTTATTTATTCAATACCTTCCTCAACATGCTCATAAAAACTCTCTTTGCACTGGCTGTTTTAGTCGCCTCAAGTTCACCGACCTGGGCCCAACAAGCCAGCTCAGAGTACCCCACCAAGCCCATTCGAATCGTCGCCCCTTCTGCGGCCGGTGGTGGTTTTGACTTGGTTGCACGGGTCTTGGGCAGTAAATTGTCAGAGCAGATGGGACAGCAATTTGTGGTTGAAAACCGTTCAGGCGGCGGCACATTGGCAGGCACCCAACTCATTGCCAAAGCGCCCGCCGATGGCTATCACCTGATCGTGGGTGGCCTGTCCAACATGGCTTTGAATGCGGGACTGTATAAAAATCCTGGCTACGACCCTATGACAGACTTCATTCCTCTGCGCATTGTGGTGTCGCATTCCTATACCTTGGTCGGTCGCAAAGAATTGCCCTTCAACAACATGAAGGACATGTTGACGTATGCCAAAGCCAATCCTGGCAAACTGAACTTTGGCACCAGTGGCCCTGGCACAGGCCAATTTATTTTGGCCTCATTGATCAAAGGCTTGGGCAATGTGGATATTCAATTGGTTCCCTACAAAGGGGCCCAACCGGTCTACATGGATTTGCTAGGCGGACGCGTTGATTTGTTTTTTGACAACACCACCACCACCCGAACTTATTTAGAAAGTAACCAACTCAAAGCGTTTGCAGTCTCCAGTCGCCAACGTGCACCCGATGGTCCGCAAATTCCGACCCTCATGGAAACTGGCACCATGGATTTGGAAATGGAAACTTGGTTTGGTTTGTTTGCACCGGCCAAAACGCCCTCCGCCATTGTTGAGAAACTCAGGCTTGAAATTGACAAAGCCATGCAATCGGCCGATGTTCGCAAAAAACTTCAGCAAGGCAGTGGCCGCATTGTTCAGATGAACAACGCAGAAACTGAAAGCATGCTGAAATCAGAGGCTAACAAATGGCCTAGACTTCTGAAAAATGCAGGCATTGTTCAAGAGTAATTCAACACCTCATAATTTCTCCATGTCACAAGCCCTTTTAGAACGACTCGAAATTGCAGAACTGGTTCAGAGCTGGGCGCTGTACCGTGACACAGGTGATTGGGAGAAACTGAGAGAGACCGTCCATGCCGATGGCACCATGACGGCTACTTGGTTTCATGGCACTTTTGAAGAATTCATTGCAGCAATTCAAGACTCTTGGCGCAAAGGCTCGAGTTCGCAACATTTCCAAGGTGGTACTGTCGTTGAAGTGCTAGGCACAAAAGCCATTGCCCAAACGCGCATGTCTATTTTGGTACGTGGCAAATTAGATGCAGTGCCTGTCGATGTCAATTGCCTTGGTGTGTTTTACGATCGTGTTGAAAAACGCAATGGCCAATGGCGAATTGCCAAACGCAATGTCATCTACGACAAAGACACCCTCACTCCCGTTCATGTGGGCGATGCCATTCAACTTTCAAGCGAGCGCCTCTTGCGCTTTCCTGAAGGTTATCGTCACTTGGCATATCTCCAGTCTTTCAACGGTGGCAATGTCAATCCTGAACTGCCCACCGCCAGATCCGAAGCAAGCATCCAATTGAAACTTGAAGCACAACAATGGTTAAGGAGCAACCCATGAACACACCCCTCAATTCAATTCATTCGACAAGCAAGTTGTCTTGTTTGTGCAGCCCTGCGCAAAGCCAGCAGGCATCTGGTTCAACCAGGCGCGGCTTTCTCTCTTCTTTGCTGGCCACAGGCACTGCTGCCGGCCTTAGCGCTTCGATGGCCGGCTGCCAAACTTTTGACAATGTTTTTGGTGCCGCCACACCCGTAAAATCCTCTCGCATCGACATTCACCACCACATCGTTCCGCCTTCTTACGCCGAAGATTTAAAACGCATGGGTGTAGGTGGCGTGCCAAGATGGACGCCACAAATGTCCATTGACGACATGGACAAAAATGACATCAGAACTTCCGTGGTAGCTTTGATTCAACCCGGTGCATTTTTTAAAAATGCGGCAACTGACCTTCGAATGGCCAGACAGTCCAACGAATACGCCGCTCAAATGTCGCGCGATTTTCCAGGTCGATTTGGCTCTTTCGCAACACTGCCATTGATGGATGTAGAAGGCAGCTTGAAAGAAATTACCTATGCCTACGACACCCTCAAAGCCGATGGCATTGGCTTGATGACGAGCTATGGCGATCTGTATTTAGGCGACAAACATTTTTGGCCCATCTGGGAAGAACTCAACAGGCGCAAGGCCATCATTTACGTTCACCCCCTTCAACCCGATTGCTGTCGCAACCTCATCCCTGGTCTGCCTAACTCTTCGCTTGAGTACGCAACCGACACCACCCGAACCATTGCCAGCATGTTGTTCTCTGGGGCAGCCAACAAATTTCCAGACATTCGCTGGATTTGGTCGCACAGCGGTGGCACCATGCCTTTCCTTTGGAGCCGATTCACCCGTCAGGTCGTGGACATGAAAGAGAAAGCCAAAGAAGTCTTGCCCAACGGTGTTTTGAAGGAAGTCCAAAAGTTTTATTACGACACGGCACAAGGCCACCACGAAGGCGCCATGCAGGCCTTGCGGCAATTGATCCCCACATCCCAAATCATGTACGGCTCTGATTTTCCCTACCGACCTGGTGCAGAGACGCGTGACGGATTGGCCGAAAGGCAGTTCACGCAAGCAGAACGCATCGCCATCGACAGAGGCAATGCCTTGCGTCTGATGCCTCAGCTGGCCGCCAAATCTTAAGCGTCCCCACTTCAGCTCACAGCAAAACAAGCACAATATCGTTTTTATCCTCAGCAGGAAATTGATTCATGAGCCATCCCTCTCCCGTGACCAACACTCGCAAAGCAGACTTCCCCATTGATGCTCAATTTACTGAGCGTTGGTCTCCCCGTGCTTACACGGGCGAAGTCATTTCTGAAGCCGACGTCATGAGCATGTTGGAGGCTGCGCGCTGGGCGCCCTCGTCCAACAACGCGCAGCCTTGGCGATTTGCGGTCGTACTTCGCAACGACCCGCAGTGGGATGCCTTGTTTGCCACATTGAACCCCAACAACCAAGCTTGGGCTGGCAAGGCAGGCGCTTTGGTGGCCATCGCTTCTTACCAGTTGGCCGCGAAAGCGGGCACGCCTGACTTGATTCCCAATGGCATGCACGCGTTCGACACGGGTGCTGCTTGGGCTTACATGGCCATGCAGGCACACCTCAATGGCTTTTCATTGCATGGGATTGGCGGCTTTGACAAAGCGGCCGGTGCTCAGGTCTTAGGCCTGCCAGCTGATCACACCCTGCAAATGTTGGCCACTGTGGGCAAACGCGGCGATGCCGCCACACTGCCCGATGCCTTGCGCGAAAGAGAAGCCCCCAATGCCCGCAAGCCTCTGAGTGCATTGGCCAAACGCGGATCTTTTTAAATGACCCAAGCCAAGCATCCTCTGCTTCAAGCGCAGTCAGCCCTGACCTTCAGTCACATGGGCTTTTTTGTGCGCGATGCAGACAGCATGGCCCTTTATTACCAAACAGTCTTAGGCTTCACCATCACAGACCGCGGCTTACTCGGAACGATCCCTTTGATTTTTCTCAGT
>CANFJC010000209.1 GCA_947447245.1 Comamonadaceae bacterium | reverse complement strand
CTCGCCGGCTTGATGAAGCAAGCTCAAGCCATGCAAGATAATTTGAAGAAAGCGCAAGATGAATTGGCTTTTGTCGAAGTAGAAGGCTCATCTGGCAGTGGCATGGTCAAAGTTTTGATGACCTGTAAACATGCTGTCAAACGTGTCACGATCGACCCCTCTTTGTTGGCAGATGACAAAGACATGTTGGAAGACTTGGTGGCCGCGGCTTTTAACGATGCCGTTCGACAAGCTGAGGAAGTGTCACAACAGAAAATGGGCAAGTTGACGGCTGGTTTGCCACCGGGCATGAAGCTGCCTTTCTAATTTTTTTTCAGAAGCCATGCAAAAACCCAACTCCCATGCTTTAGATGCGCTCATTCAAGCGCTGCGGGTTTTGCCGGGAGTCGGTGCCAAGTCCGCCTCTCGCATGGCGTTTCATTTGATGCAGCACGAGCGCACTGCTGCTCTGCATTTGGCAAAGGCTTTAGAGCACGCATGTGACAACGTCAAGCATTGCAACACCTGCCACACCCTGACAGAAGCAGACGTTTGCAGCATGTGCGCTGACCCTGAGCGCGATCGAACTCAGCTGTGTGTGGTGGAAACGCCCGCAGACCTTGCGGCCATTGAAAGAACTTCTACTTTCAATGGCCTGTACTTTGTGCTCATGGGCAAGCTCAGCCCCCTTGACGGCATTGGGCCGAACGACCTCGGCTTTGCCAAACTGTCAGAGCGTTGCAATGACGGTCTGGTGCAAGAAGTTATTCTTGCGACCAATTTCACGGGTGAAGGCGAAGCCACGGCGCACGTCATTGCTGAAATGTTAAAGAAGCGAGGCTTGCGCGTCACGCGGCTGGCCAGAGGCGTACCGGCTGGCAGTGAACTTGAATATGTCGATTTGGGCACCATTGCCCACGCCTTGGTCGATCGTCGCTAAGCGCTTACTGGGTTGGCCCACTGAGTTCTCAGTGTTCTTCATTACGTAATTACCCGCTTGGGATGTTTCCCGATGCGCCAACATCGATAGCTTTGTATGCTGAACTCATCATCATCGATGGGAACGATTCAAGGGGTATTGGCGTGTTACACGAGCTTGGGCGGCGGGAATTTTCAGCATTGGTCATGGCCAGTGTTGTGCTGGCGCCTGGTTTCGCCCAGGCTGCTGTCGCCCCTCAAAAAATCAGCATTGCACTGGCCGCCAAAACCAGTCTTTTCCATTTGCCTTTGGTCTTGGCTGAACAATTGGGCCTGTTCAAAAATGAGGGCCTGCAAATTGATTGGCTTGAATGTGAATCAGGACTTCAAGCTCTTCAACTGGCCTTGAGTGGGCAAGCAGATGTGGTGTCGGGTGCCTTCGAGCACACCCTCGATTTACAAGCACGTGGCTTAAATTACCGTGCCTTTGTGTTGCAGGGCAGAGCGCCCCAAATCAGTGTGGGCTTGGCCACACGAAAAGCGCTGGCGATGAAGTCATTGGACGATCTCAAATCGATCAAGATGGGTATTTCATCTTTAGGTTCTGGCACGCATTGGTTAGCCCAGCAGTGGCTATTGAAAGCCAAGCTGACAGCCGAGCAGGTTCAGTTCATTGAACTGGGCTCTGCCACAGGTCATTTGGTAGAAGCCGTTAGAACGGGTTCGGTTGACGCTTTGTGTCACATCGACCCTGTCATGCACTACCTGGAACAAAAAAACGAATTGCGACTCTTGGCCGATACGCGATCGCTGCTCAGTTCACAGCGCATGTTTGGCGGCCCCATGCTCTCAGCTTGTTTGTTTGGAAAGGGGGAGTTTTTGCAAAAACGCGCTGATGTTGCGCTGACCTTGACCAGAGGCGTTGTCAGAGCATTGCAGTGGCTCAAAACCGCAGGGCCTTCCGATATTCTCAAAGTGGTACCCTCTCACAACTGGATGGGCGACCGTGCGATTTACTTAGGCGCCTTGGAAAATGTGCGCAACAGTTACAGCTTGGATGGCATGTTTTCGACAGAGGCCTTGCAAACTGCGTGGCGTGCCAGAGCCAGTCGCGTCAGCACCGATCGAGCCAATTGGACCACCTTGGCCAAAACCTATACCAATGAATTTGCGCTGATTGCACAACGCAAAGTCAATGCCTGATGGAAGACTGGGGGGCGTTTGGCTTGCCCGTTTTGGGGGCAGGCTGCTTTGATTTGGCTTTGGGTTTCTTCGAGTTGGATGTGCCCTTAGAAGCCTTCACACCTTGGTTGATGCTCGACTTCTTGCCTGTATTTTGACTGCCGCGGGAGCTGGCGGTGGTTGGCACCAAGATGGCAATGGACTGCCCCGGTTTGAGTGCCACGGGTATCTTCAATTTATTCCAAGCGGCAATGCTCATGGGTGTGACGTCATGCCGGCTTGCCAGTGTGGCCAAGGTGTCGCCTTTTTGAACTTTCACCATGATGCGGCGCAAAACAATTTCAGGTGCAAAAGAAATTTTGGCGTTGTCTGCCAAATGTTCAGTGACGTCAGTGTCGAGTGCGCCTTGTCTTGCAACCAACAAGGTGGAGCCTTGTTTGACTTGCATCCCATTCGGAATTTGATTCACAGAGCGCAGTTCAGCTTCGGTCATTTTGACCAGTTTGCTGGCCTCCGAAACCTTCATGGTCTTGGGTACTGACCAGGCCGTCCAGCTGGCCAATGGCTTTTGTGCATGCTCTTCGAGTCTGCGTTGGAACCTTGCCGCGTTGTCCCAAGGTAGCAAAATTTCAGGAGTGCCTGCAGCCAAAATAACAGGTCGGCTCATAGAGGGGTTCAAAGCCTTGAAATCTTCCATGCTGACGCCTGCAAAACTGGCCGCCAATTTCACATCGATGTCACGCGTGATGCCGACAGATTTGAAAAAGGGGTGATTCTGAATGAGTGGCAGTCGGGCATTGAAATTTTGGGGCTGGGCAATGATGTTTTTAACGGCTTGCAACTTGGGCACGTAATAGCGTGTTTCATTGGGCATGCTCAAATCGGAGTAGCTCAGCCCTAAACCGGCTGCTTTGTTTTTCGCCAATGCACGGCCCACACTGCCTTCTCCCCAGTTGTAAGCGGCCAAAGCCAAGTGCCAATCGCCAAACATGCCATAAAGTTTTTGCAAATAGTCAAGGGCCGCGCGGGTCGACTCAATCACGCCGCGTCGTTCATCCCTGAAAATATTTTGTTTCAAATCGAAGTACTTGCCTGTAGCGGGCATGAATTGCCACATGCCAGCTGCTTTGGCTGTGGAGACGGCCTCTGGGTTGAAGGCCGATTCTATGAAGGGCAACAAGGCCAACTCAGTGGGCATGTTTCTGCGTTCGAGTTCTTCAACAATGTGAAACAAATATTTCCTAGAGCGCTCAGTCATTCTCACCATGTAGTCGGGACGCGCAGCGTACCAATCTTCGCGGTCTTTCACCAGATCATTTTCAAGATCGGGCATGGCAAAGCCTTGGCGAATGCGCACCCAAATGTCAGCAGGTGGCTCGGTGATGTCGTCTATTTTGGCCTTGACGATGGGCGCTTGGAACGGAACAGCCACTTTGGGTGGTGGCGGCAGAGTTGGGGGTGGCGCGGCAGTCGTTGCCTCTGCTGTTGGACTGACTTCAACAGGACTTACTTCAGCTTGTTTCTGAACATTGGCGCAAGCTGTCAAAAATAGAACAAGGCAAAGACCTAGCTGGATCTTCAGGCTGTTGGCCTTTGTGTGATGGTTCATTTGTAGTCGTTTTTCCAGAGTCGCAGATGGGCAAAAATATCTGCTTCATTGTCTTTCACTTGCGGTGCAAATTTTTTAACGGCACTGATGACCGTGGGCGATCGGGTTCGCATGAAAGGGTTGATTTGCAATTCGTTCGCAAGATTGGCGGGCAAGGTGGGTAAATTCTGAGCACGCAGTTCTTTGCAATGCAAGGCATAGCTTTGAAGCTCTAAATTCTGTGGTTCTACCGCAATGGCAAATTTCAAATTGCTCAGGGTGTATTCGTGTGCGCAGCAAACGCGCGAAGCACCAGGCAGTGCGGCCAGCCGATCCATGGACTGGAGCATCTGTGCTGCAGTCCCTTCAAACAAGCGGCCACAGCCGCCCGAAAAAAGCGTGTCGCCACAAAAAAGCAGAGGTTCTTGCCCTTCTGGTTCTGCGAAATAGGCGATATGCCCTGAAGTATGGCCTGGGACATCCAGTGTCTGAAAATTCAAACCAAGCCAGTTGAACTGATGGCCCTGTTCTAAGGCTTGGTATTCAAAGGGCAATTTTTCGTGAGCAGGCCCATAAACCTTGGCGCCCCAATCTTGCTGAAGTTTCGCCACGCCCCCCGTATGATCGCCATGGTGATGCGTGACTAAAATGCAGTCCAGTTTGTGATTGTTTTCAGCCAACCAATCGCTCACAGGGGATGAATCGCCTGGATCAACGACCAAAGCAAGGCCTTGGTGTTGCAACAGCCAAATGTAATTATCGGAGAATGCGGGCAGCGGTATCAGGTTCATGACTCTTCCTATTATAGAAACCACCTCCATGGCGCAAGATTGGCGTCAATGGCTCACAACGCCAGCAGGGTCTTTTTTATTGAACTGGGAGCAATCTCAGATGGATGCGCTGGTGGCGGATATCTTTGGCTACCACGCACTCCAATTGGGCATGCCCGAGTTAAAGGGCTTGCGAGCCAATCGCATGCCCCATCAGTGGCTGGCTTTGTCAGAAACCAATGAATTGCCAGAGGGGCAAGATTTTCAGTTTGTAGCCCATAGCATCGCCCTGCCATTCCAAGCCGACAGTTTGGATTTGTTGGTCATGCCGCACAGCTTGGAGTTGAGTTTGGACGCGCATGCCAGTTTGCGGGAAGCCGAGCGGGTCTTGGTGCCTGAGGGGCATCTGCTCATTACCGGCCTTAACCCGACCAGCCTCTGGGGTTGGCGCCACCAGCGCGCTCAATGGTATCGGCGTTGGGGATATGAGGGTCTCAGCTCACCTGCTTGTGATGAATTGATCGGTTATTGGCGACTCAGGGACTGGCTTCGATTGCTGGGCTTT
>CANFJC010000208.1 GCA_947447245.1 Comamonadaceae bacterium | reverse complement strand
GGTGCATCTTCTAGATGTTCTTGCGACCAAGCCGCACTGGCTTGCACAGTCCAGCGTTCTACCAGTTCACGGCCTGGTTTGGATGATTCACGCGCCAACCAAGCCACGCGGTGGTGCACGCTTCTAGCTGCATTCCACTGCGGGCCCAATGTGATGAGGCCTGGTTGGGCTGCATTGGGAAAGGCCACCATGAGGGTCCAACAAGGCGCCACTTGGACCTTGCTCAAGTCCGCTGCGTTTTCCATTTTGATTTTGGATGTGCGCAACAGGTCAATGGCCTGATTTGAAGGGATGGCCAACAAGACTTGGTCAAACCCGCTGAACACCGATTGAGCACCTTCGGGTTCTTCACTGTGCAGTTGCCAGAGTTCGGGGTGCAAGGTGTCGCGTTCAATTTGGAACACCTTCGATTCAAAGTGAATGGTGTCGGTCTGCACCAAAGGCTGAGCCCAAGCTTTGACCAAGGCATTCATGCCAGGCGTTGACACCCAATGCTTGTCATGCGTGTTGCGCGCAGCTTCCACCACCCGGCCCATGGCATCCAAAACACGAACGGCGTTGGCGCTCCATGGTTTGCAAATGTTGGGCGTGGTGGCCAAAGCTTGCGCAAAGCGCGAGTCACGTACTGTGAAATATTGCGCGCCATGATCAAAGCTGCCGTAGTTGGAGGAGCGGGTGGAGATTCGGCCGCTGGCGCCTTTGCTTTTTTCGAAGACGGTGACGCGGTGGCCGGCTTGCATCAAGGTGCGCGCACAGGCAATGCCTGCCATGCCGGCACCAATGATGGCGAAATTTTGAATTGGTTTTGTCTGAGGGTTTGTTTTTGTCATAGGGCTACTCTACACGCGATGATGGGGTTGGAGCAATGCTTGTTTGGTTCTGTCTTGATTCAACTGCAACAACCACCAACTTAATGCATGGCCGATGTTTTGACCATGGGGATTTCGCCAAGCGTATTCAACGGGACTGATGCGCTGCACGCGGCTGACTTTTTTGGCCACCAGGCGGCCTGAGTCTAAATAAGGCTTAGCCAAACTTTCGGGCAAAAATCCGCCGCCCAAGCCTCTGAGTTGAGCTTCCAATTTGCTGGGCATGTCGGGCACGGTCAAAACGTCTTGCCCGCCTAACAGGCCAATGGTGACCCCTTCGCCGCGAGGCACAGAATCTGCCACGGCCACGGCACGGTGTTGCTGAATCAGGGCGTCGCTGAGAGGCTCGGGTGCATTGGCCAATGGGTGGTGCGGCGCCACGGCATAGACAAAACTGACTTGACCCAAGCTCTCGTGCAAGAGTTCTGCGTGGCTGGCAGGCGTTATGAACACCCCAATCGCCAAGTCGGCTTGGCCAGACTTCAAAGCGGCCAAGGTGCCCGAAAGGGTTTCGTATCGAATTCTCAGCCGAGTGGGGGGCTTGTGTGCCAGAAAGCCTTCGCACAACTCCATGAGCACCGAGCGCGAAATGATGCTGTCAACGGCCACCGTGAAAACAGATTCCCATCCTGTGGCCACACGCTTGACCCGGTTGGCCAGCGCATCGACATCTTGCAGCAGGCGTTTGGCCTCCCTGAGCAATTCTTTGCCTGCCTCCGTGGGCTTGGCTTGTCGGCTGCTTCGGTCAAACAACAGCACATCTAAAGCGTCTTCGATTTGACGGATTCGGTAGGTAAGAGCGCTGGGCACCAAGCCGCGTTGCCTGGCGGCGGCCGCGAAACTGCCGGTTTCTTCAATGGCCAGCAGCATGCTGAGGGCATCGGGGGTGAGCAAGTCGCGGGAGGGGGGTGACATTTTTTAATTCAAATAATTTGAATGATAACTACAAATTATGATCATTTCATTTAAACCATTGCAATTTAAAGTTCAGCCATCTCATCTTCCAAAGTACGAGGCACTCAATGATCCAAATTCGCCGCTCCGCTGAGCGTGGTTATGCCGACCATGGCTGGCTTAAATCATTCCACAGTTTTTCATTCGCGGGTTATTACGACCCTGCCTTCATGGGTTGGGGCAACTTGCGTGTGATCAACGAAGACCGCATCGCACCTGGTACGGGCTTTGGCACCCATGGACACAAGGACATGGAAATCATCAGTTATGTCTTGTCGGGCAACTTGGCCCACAAGGACAACATGGGCAACGTCAAGGGCATTCCCCCAGGCGATGTGCAGCGCATGAGTGCAGGCAAAGGTGTGATGCACAGCGAGTTCAATCATGCCGAGGGACTGGCCACTCACTTCTTTCAAATATGGATTGAGCCCAACGTGCTCGGCATTGAGCCGGGCTATGAGCAAAAGACCGTGCCGCAAGCCAGCAAGCGCGGCGTCTTGAAGGTGGTGGCTTCGCCACAGGGCGAGGGAGATGCTGTGAAAATTTCCGCCGATGCCACTTTGTATGCAGGTTTGTTGGATGGCGCCGAACATGCTGCCCTTGCTTTGAATCCTGCGCGCAAAGCTTATGTGCACCTCATTCGCGGTGAGTTGCAAGTGAATGGGCAAGCTTTGAAGGGTGGCGATGCTGCCCTGATTCAAGCTGAAACGAATCTTGAACTGACCCATGGCGTCGATGCCGAGGTCTTGGTTTTTGACTTGGCTTCTCAATGATTGAGATGCTGTAATTTTTTTTCTTTAGGAGTTCTCCCATGGCTAACACAGTCGTTATTTATCACTCAGGCTACGGCCACACACAACGTGTGGCGCAGTTTGTGGCCCAAGGTGCCAAAGCCACATTGATCGCCATCGATGCAGATGGCAACATTGCCGATGCTGACTGGGAAACTTTGGATGCCGCTGACGCCATCATTTTTGGTTCACCCACTTACATGGGCATGGCCTCGTGGCAGTTCAAGAAATTTGCAGATGCATCTTCAAAACGTTGGTTCACCTCAGCATGGAAAGACAAAGTGGCGGGTGGTTTCACCATCTCTGCCAGCCCCAGTGGCGACAAGCTCTCTACCCTTCAATACTTCATCACCCTGTCCATGCAGCAAGCCATGATTTGGGTGGGTCAGCCTGCCATGAATGATGGGACTGTCAACCGCATTGGCTCTAATTCTGGTGTGATGGCACAAGTAGGCCCTACAAGCCCCGCGGAAGAAATTCCACAAGGCGACTTGGACACGGCCAAAGCCTATGGTGAGCGCGTGGCCGCAGTGGCCACTCAATTACGCGGCTAAATTTGGCGCAGCTTGCGTGGCTGCATTGAATGAAATATTGAAGCCCTTTAGTGGGCTTCAATGCTTTTGGGCTTCAAGCTTTCTAATTCAATGTCGACAGCGCGGCGCTCGTCAAATACGAAGCAGCCGCCTTCGTAGTGCGAGCCATCGGTCTCTTCAAAGTATTTCAAAATGCCACCCTCTAACTGGTAAGTGTGGGGCAAGCCGTTTTGCTGCATGAAGATGGCTGCTTTTTCACAGCGAATGCCACCCGTGCAAAAACTGATGATGGTTTTGTCTTGCAACTCGTCTTTGTGGGCCAACAGGGCATCGGGAAATTCAGTGAACTTGGTCAAGCGCCAGTCGATGGCGCCTTTGAAGGTGCCTTCGTCGACTTCGTAGTCGTTGCGAGTGTCCAAAATGACCACGGGCCGGCCGTTGTCGTCAAAGCCTTGATCAAGCCAGCGTTTAGCGGTGGCGGGCGTGACCGCTGGCGCCCGACCCTCAGCAGGGCGAATGGTGGGATGGTTCATGCGAATGATTTCGCCCTTCACTTTGACCAGCATTTTTTTGAAGGGAGGCTCGTCAGACCAACTTTCTTTGGGCTTGATGTCTGAAAACCTAGGATCTGTGTGGAGTTCAGACACAAAACCTCTGACAGCCTCGGCGGGGCCTGCCAAAAATAAATTAATCCCTTCTGAGGCAAGCAAAATCGTACCTTTTAGCTCTCGCCGCAAGCAACGATCTAGAAGCAACAGGCGCAGTTCTTCTGCGTCCGGGAGCGGCACAAACTTGTAGCTGGAAATATTCAGAATTTTGTTCACCCCCCTATTGTAGAAAACATCCAAAGCAGCTTCTACAATGGGCCTATGTTTGTCCATTTGCGCCTCCATTCCGAGTTCTCCATTGTCGATTCCACTTGCCGCATTGACGAAGTGGTGCAGGCCGCTGCAGACGACCAGCAGCCCGCTTTGGCCATCACCGACCTGAGCAATTTATTTGGCGCCATCAAGTTCTACAAAGCATGCAGAGCCAAGGGCGTTCAGCCCATTTTGGGCGCCGAAATTTTCCTAGAAGGCTTGGGTGTTGATCCGCTGGCTTTGTCCAGGGTCATGGTGCTGGTTCAAAGCTCTCAGGGCTATTTGAATTTGTCGGAATTGCTGGCGCGCGCTTGGACGCAAAACATGGTGAAGAACAATGCCGTGGTGAAGCTGCCATGGCTCAAAGAATTGTCAGAAGGCTTGATTTTGCTGTCAGGTGCACAAGCTGGGCCTGTGGGTCAGGCCTTGGTGCAAGGTGATGCCTCACGCGCTGCCGAAATTGCTTTGCAGTTGGCGTCTATTTTCACGCACCGTTTTTATTTGGAGTTGCAGCGCGCGGGCCGGCCCGAAGACAACGCCCATGTGGTGGCCACAGTCAGGCTGGCATCGCGTTTGAGTTTGCCAGTGGTGGCCACGCATCCGGTTCAGTTTTTGACGGAAGACGATTACGAATCGCATGAGGCGCGGGTGTGTATTTCCGAAGGTGAAATCTTGGGCAATCAGCGCCGTGTGCGCAAGTTCACCCGTGATCAGTACTTCAAGTCGTCTGCGGAAATGCAGCTGCTGTTTGCAGACGTGCCAAGTGCCTTGACCAACTCGGTTGAAATTGCCAAACGCTGTAACTTATCTTTGGTTTTGGGCAAGCCACAATTGCCCAATTACCCCACACCTGTGACCGATGGCAAACCCATGCCCATCGAGGATTATTTCCGCTTGTTGTCGGTGGAAGGTTTGGAAGAGCGCTTGGTGCATTTGTATCCCGACGCGGCCAAGCGCGAGATCGAGCGTCCACGCTATGCCGAGCGTTTGGAATTTGAGATCAACACCATCTTGAACATGGGCTTTCCCGGTTATTTCTTGATCGTGGGTGACTTCATCAATTGGGCTAAAAAGAATGGTT
>CANFJC010000207.1 GCA_947447245.1 Comamonadaceae bacterium | reverse complement strand
GCACCTGGCGGCCCTGGCATTCGAGTCGACTCGCATGTCTACAACAATTATTTTGTGCCGCCCAATTACGACTCCATGATTGGCAAAATCATTGCCCATGGCGACACCCGAGAACAAGCCATCGCGCGCATGCAAACCGCCTTGGCCGAAACCGTGGTGGAGGGCATCAGCACCAACATCCCCTTGCACCGTGAAATTTTGCGAGATGCTAAATTTCTCAATGGCGGCACCAACATTCACTACTTGGAAGAGTGGTTAAGGCACCGCAAAGGCTAAGCATGTTTGAACTTCACTTGCTGTGCCCTGAAGACCGTGTCGATGTGTTGAGTGAAGCCCTCGAGGCCTTGGACGCTTTGAGTGTGTCGGTCGAAGATGCCGACGCAGAAACGGAGCACGAACAAGCTTTGTTTGGCGAGCCTGGCATGCCACCGCCCAAGGATGGTTGGCAACGCTCTAAGGTGGTGGCCCTGTTTGCCAAAGAAGAGGAAGCGCGCCAAGCCGCGCTCTTGTTGGCTGCGCAAGATTTTTTTGAGGCCTGCAAAGTCATCTCAGTGGAGGCTGTGCCCGAGCAAGACTGGGTGCGTTTGACGCAGTCGCAATTTGCGCCTGTTGAAATTACCCCAGAATTTTGGATTGTGCCCACCTGGCACGAGCCGCCTTCGCAAGCGCGCGAAATCATTCGCTTAGATCCTGGCTTGGCCTTTGGTACCGGAACCCACCCCACCACGCGCATGTGTTTGCGCTGGATTGCCACGCATGACCTGAAGGGTCAGCGCGTCTTGGACTACGGCTGTGGCTCTGGTATTTTGGCCATAGGCGCTGCCAAATTTGGGGCCGAGCAAATTGACGCGGTGGACATCGATGTCGCTGCCGTCACTTCAACGGCACTGAATGCGCAAGCCAATGAGGTGTCTTTGAATGCAGGCTTGCCCGAGTTGGCGCAGGGCACTTACCAAACTGTCTTGGCCAATATTTTGGCCACGCCCTTGAAGGTGCTGGCGCCGTTGCTGTGCAGCCATGTTCATGCCGGTGGCAGCTTGGTGTTGGCAGGTATCTTAGAGCGCCAAGAAGAAGAGCTGATTCAGGCCTACGCGCCGCACATCAAGTTGTCGGTCGCCGATCGAGAAGATGGCTGGATTTTGATGACGGCTCAACGCGGCCACGCCGCCTGAAAAACCATGCGCTTCTGGGGTTTGGTGGCCTGGGCACTCTTGGGATTCTTGGGCCTTGTGATTCAAACGGTTTATTTTTTCAAAGACCCGCTGGCCACTTACCACCCGAGTTTGAAACCACTTCTGCTTGAGGCCTGCCAGCTTGTGGGGTGCCAAATACGGCCGCTGCAAAAAACCGATGCCGTTGTCATCGACTATGGGGCTGTTGACGCCATTCATTCAGATGAACCGCCAGAGAAATTGGCAAACAGTGCTCAGCCAATGCAGTGGGCCTTGCAAATCAATTTGAGAAATGCTGACGCAGTCCCTGTGGCCACGCCTTGGGTTGAACTGACTTTGACCGATGCGCAAGATGCACCCGTGATGCGCAAGGTGTTGAACCCCGTTGACTGGGGAGCGCCAGCGGTTTTGTCTCCCGGCGAAATAACAGAGCAGCAACTTCTTTTGAGTTTGAAGAAAGAAGAAGCGGCTTTCACGGCTTATCGCTTGCTCACTTTTTACCCTTAAGCGCTTTGATGGCCCATTAAAAAAGCCCGACGCTTTTCAGCATCGGGCTTTGCTTTGCTTTCGCTCAGCGCTTTAACGTTGAATCAAGGCTTGGCGGCCGAAGGAAACG
Source organism: Comamonadaceae bacterium (assembly GCA_947447245.1). Classification (GTDB taxonomy): domain Bacteria; phylum Pseudomonadota; class Gammaproteobacteria; order Burkholderiales; family Burkholderiaceae_C; genus Limnohabitans_A. Next base: position 3,308 of record CANFJC010000207.1, on the reverse strand, counting down.
GCCATGCAGCTTGAGGGTTCAATGTTGTTTGCGCAGCGGCAGCAGGGGCAGCGGGCGCTTTCGCAGCTTTCTTAGCGGCTTTTTTCGCAGGCTTTTTAGCGGCTTTTCTAGGAGCAGCTTTCTTCGCAGCTTTCTTGGCTACAGCTTTCTTAGCGGCTTTTTTAGGAGCTGCTTTTTTAGCGGCGGCTTTTTTAGGAGCTGCTTTCTTGGCTACGGCCTTCTTAGGAGCTGCTTTTTTAGGAGCGGCTTTCTTTGGGGCTGCCTTTTTTGGAGCGGCTTTTTTAGGAGCTGCTTTTTTGGCTACGGCCTTTTTAGGAGCTGCTTTTTTAGGAGCTGCTTTTTTAGGAGCGGCTTTCTTTGGGGCTGCCTTTTTCGGAGCTGCTTTTTTAGCAGGCGCCTTCTTCACAACGGCTTTTTTAGGGGCCGATTTTTTTGCTGCGACTTTTTTGGGTGCCGCTTTTTTTGCAGTTGCCATGATTTTTTTCTCCTTGATCAATTAGAAAAATCAACAGAGGGAAACACTTTGCGAATGTTGGAGCCGCAAAGCGATTCAAGGTGCTGAAGACTGGCTTCAACACCTTGAACACGGGAAAACCTCACCCCAGCGCCGCTGAGAGCGGGCATGGCATGAGGTTTAAACTGGATTGTCATGTTTGAATTGTTAATCCCAAGAAAGGGCGCCGCCCGACTGGTATTCAATGACGCGTGTTTCGAAGAAATTGCGTTCTTTCTTCAAATCAATCATTTCGCTGATCCATGGGAAGGGGTTCTCTTCGTTGGGGAAGAGGGCTTCCAAGCCAATTTGCGTGGCGCGGCGGTTGGCGATGTAGCGCAAATAGCCTTTGAACATGGACGCGTTCAGGCCGAGCACGCCGCGGGGCATGGTGTCTTCGGCATAACGGTATTCGAGTTCAACGGCTTTCAAGAACAGCTCATTGATTTCGGCTTTGAATTCTGCGGTCCACAGCTGGGGGTTCTCGAGCTTGATCTGGTTGATCAAGTCAATGCCAAAGTTGCAGTGCATGGATTCGTCGCGCAGGATGTATTGGTACTGCTCGGCAGCGCCGGTCATCTTGTTTTGGCGACCCAAAGCCAAAATTTGCGTGAAGCCCACGTAGAAGAACAAGCCTTCCATGAGGCAAGCAAACACGATGAGCGACTTCAACAGCGTCTGATCTGTTTCTTGGGTGCCCGTTTTGAAGTGCGGGTCCATGATGGCGTGAATGAACGGAATCAGGAACTCATCTTTGTCGCGGATGGACTGAACTTCGTTGTAGGCATTGAAGATTTCGCTTTCGTCCAGGCCCAATGACTCCGTGATGTACTGGTAGGCGTGGGTGTGAATGGCTTCTTCAAAGGCTTGGCGCAACAAGAACTGGCGGCATTCAGGAGCAGTGATATGGCGGTAAGTGCCCAAAGTGATGTTGTTGGCAGCCAATGAATCGGCTGTGACAAAGAAACCCAAATTGCGCTTGACCAAGCGGCGCTCGTCTTCTGTCAAACCGTTGGGGTCTTTCCAGAGCGCAATGTCGCGGGTCATGTTGACTTCTTGTGGCATCCAGTGGTTGGCACAAGTGGCGAGGTATTTTTCCCAGGCCCATTTGTATTTGAAGGGCACCAACTGGTTGACGTCGGTTTGACCGTTGATGATGCGCTTGTCAGCTGCGTTCACGCGGCGTGAGGCACCTGAGGGGGCTGGCGCTGCGGCAGTAGATGGTGACATCACTGGACTGGCAGTGCTGATGGGCGATGTGGTGTTGAATGAAGACAGATCTGCAAAGCGGTCGGCAGATGGACCGCTTGGGGGGAAGCTTGGCATTGCAGGTTGCAATGCAGGTTTAGATGAATCGTCCCAGGACAACATAGAAATTTCCAATGAGTGAATTATGAAAGCTTGCGGACGAAATGCAAAGCAATGTTTTGAAATGAAATGAAATCACGCGAAAAAGTGTTGTGCTTTTGCATCGTCTTGTTTTGAATTTCTTGTCGAAGTTCGCTTCAATTTTTTCGCGTTGATTTCTAAATGATGATCTCTTGAATGAATTTTTTGAATTTGAAAATTTAAAAAATCATTGGCAAGCTTCGCAGCCCACATCGTCAATGGCGGTGAATTTAACATCGGTGGCGGGCACTGCAGAAAACTGCGAAGCGCCTGATGCGTTCGATGTTGCACCACCTGATGCTGCGCCAGACGACACCGCATTCATTTGGTTGTTGGACACGGTCGATTTCTCGGCATGTGTGGCGCTGATGGTGCGCAAGTAGTAAGTGGTTTTGAGGCCACGCAACCAAGCCAACTTGTAGGTGTCATCGAGCTTTTTGCCAGACGCGCCCGACATGTAAATGTTGAGTGATTGCGCTTGGTCGATCCACTTTTGGCGACGGGCAGCAGCTTCCACAATCCAGGTGGTTTCCACTTCAAAAGCCGTGGCGTACAAGGATTTGATTTCTTGGGGCACGCGGTCGATGGGGCGCAAGGAGCCATCAAAGTGCTTCAAGTCCATGACCATGACATCGTCCCACAGGCCCAAGCGCTTCAAGTCGCGCACCAGGTAGCTGTTGATGATGGTGAATTCGCCAGACAAGTTGGACTTGACAGACAAATTGCCAAAGCATGGCTCGATACAGGCGTCGACGCCAATGATGTTGGAGATGGTGGCGGTAGGCGCAATGGCCACACAGTTGGAATTGCGCATGCCGTCTTTGGCAATCTTCTTGCGCAAAGCATCCCAGTCCATGGTGCTGCTTCGGTCAATTTCCACATAGCCGCCGCGCTCTTTTTGGAGCATGTCAAGCGTGTCCAAAGGCATGATGCCTTGATCCCACAAAGAACCTTTGTAGCTGGAGTACTTGCCGCGCTCGGCAGCCAACTCGGTGGATGCCCAGTAAGCGTAGTAACAGATGGCTTCCATGGACGTGTCGGCAAATTCCACAGCCTCTTGGGAGGCATACGGCACGCGCTTTTGGTAAAGCGCATCTTGGAAACCCATGAGACCCAGGCCCACAGGACGGTGACGCATATTAGAGTCGCGTGCTTTTTTGACGGCGTAGTAGTTGATGTCGATCACGTTGTCGAGCATGCGCATGGCCGTTTTGATGGTGCGCTGCAGTTTGGCATGGTCGATTTGTTTGCCGTTGGGGCCGTCCATCAAGTGCTGTGGCAAGTTGACAGAACCCAAGTTGCACACCGCAGTTTCGGTGTCGCTGGTGTTCAAAGTGATCTCGGTGCACAAGTTTGAGGAGTGCACCACGCCAGCGTGCTGCTGAGGCGAGCGAATGTTGCAAGCGTCTTTGAAAGTGATCCAAGG
>CANFJC010000206.1 GCA_947447245.1 Comamonadaceae bacterium | reverse complement strand
GCTCACTGTTGAAAAACAAAAAGAAAAAGAGAAACGACAACGAGCAGAGTGCAATATTCATGTCAAAGGCAATGAGTTGTTTGCAGAAAGCTCGCACGAAGACCTCTATGCGGCCGTCGATGACTTGGTCGATAAATTGGACCGTCAAGTGGTCAAACACAAAAACCGAATCTTGGACCATCACCATACGGCGCCAAAGCGCATGATGTAAAAACTGCCATATTTTTCAGTGAAGGACACCGCCGCACCCCTGAGGTGCGGTTTTTTTTTGCAAGATGGCCTTTCGCAGGGTGCATAATCCGCCCTCAATATGAACAGACTTGCAGCCATTCTCCCTGTTGAACAAGTGCTGGTTGGCGTAGACGCCACCAGCAAGAAGCGCGCTTTTGAGGAGGCGGGTTTGCTGTTTGAGAGTTTGCATGGGCTGTCCAGAGCCTTGGTCACTGACAGCCTGTTTGCCAGAGAGCGCCTAGGTTCTACAGGCTTGGGCCATGGTGTGGCCATTCCGCATGGCCGCATCAAGGGTTTGAAGTCTCCCATGGCGGCGGTTTTTCAATTGGCTCAAGCCATTGGCTTTGATGCCCCCGATGAGCAAGCTGTGAAGTTGCTCATTTTCTTGTTGGTGCCCGAAGCGGCCACCCAAAAGCACTTGGAAATCTTGTCTGAAATTGCAGAGCTATTGAGCAATGCTGGTTCACGAGACAAAATGATCAGCAGCCCCACGGCCAGCAGCTTGCATGAGCTGATCGACAAATGGCTGCCTGCCAAGTGAGAATGCAGCTCTCTAGCCCATCCACGAATCGAGGTTGAGATGAAGCCTACCGCCGTCAGCGCTGATGCGCTGTTTGAAGACCACCGAGGCAAACTCAAGTGGCAGTGGATTGCGGGCTTGGGTGCCTCGGAGCGCCGATTTGATGAAGTCGCCGTGCGGGCCGCTCGCTCCGGTGCCGATTTGGTGGGTTATTTGAACTACATCCATCCGTACCGCGTTCAAATTTTGGGTGAACGAGAGGTGTCCTACCTGCTGCGAGGCAGTGAAGAGGATTGCATCCGGCGTGTTTCGCGCATCGTCACCTTGGAGCCCCCTGTGTTGGTCTTGGCAGATGGTCAAACCGCGCCTGAGGCCTTGCTTCGCGTGTGTGAGGGCGCCCAAATCCCTATGTTTTCGACGCCTGAGTCGTCGGCTTTTGTGATTGATGTGCTCAGGGCTTATTTGTCCAAACACTTTGCCGACCGCACCACCATGCACGGCGTGTTCATGGATATTTTGGGCTTGGGTGTGCTGATCACGGGTGAGTCAGGCCTGGGTAAGAGCGAGTTGGGTTTGGAGTTGATTTCCCGGGGCAATGGTTTGGTGGCCGATGATGCCGTTGATTTATTTCGGATCAACCAAACCACCATTGAAGGTCGCTGCCCAGAGTTGTTGGAAAACTTGCTCGAGGTGCGCGGCATTGGCCTGCTGGACATACGAGGTATTTTTGGTGAAACCGCGGTGCGCCGCAAAATGCGCTTGAAACTCATTGTGCACTTGGTGCGTCACGAGAACTTCGAGCGCGATTACGAACGCATTCCCACAGAAACGCTCACGCAAGATGTGCTGGGCATTCCGGTTCGCAAGGTGGTCATTCAGGTGGTGGCGGGTCGCAACATTGCGGTGCTGGTGGAGGCCGCTGTGCGCAACACCATTTTGCAAATGCGGGGCATCGACACTTACCAAGACTTCATGGCGCGACAACGAGCGGCCATGGGCTGAACACCACCGGACTTAAGCTCGGTTGCGATGCGGGCAGGGGTTTCGAGTGCAGTGCGCGTACAAACTGAGCGCGTGATCGGCAATCACAAAGCCCTTGGCCAGCGCCACATCATGCTGCCTTTTTTCAATTTCGGCGTCGTAAAACTCTTCCACTTTGCCGCAGTCCAAGCACACCATGTGGTCATGGTGCTGTCCCTCGTTCAATTCATAAACCGCTTTGCCACTTTCAAAATGGTTTCGGCTTAAAAGACCAGCCTGTTCAAACTGCGTCAGGACACGGTAGACCGTGGCCAAGCCAATGTCGGCATTGTCATTGAGCAAATGTTTGAAAACATCTTCGGCCGTCATGTGCCTTTGCGCCCCTTTTTGAAAGATTTCCAAAATCTTTTGTCGAGGAATGGTGGCTTTCAGCCCCGTGCTTTTGAGTTCGTCCATGTGTTTTCAGTTGCAATTGAAAGAGAAGGGCTTTGGTCAAAGGGGCTTCGCCAGAGCCAAATGCTACCGCTACAATGACCCCATCATATGGTCTGCCAAGCATCCATGAAAAAACAAATTCGTATTTCTCTGCGCAACACCCTGTCTTTGGGCGTGGCTTTGCCCATGTTGTTGCTCCTTTTAAGCGCGTGTACTTTGCCTCGTCTCAACGTGGCCACAGATGCCGTTTTGTACATCCCTGAGGTGGTTCAAGGCAATTTTGTCTCGCGTGAGCAAAAAGAATTCCTCAAGCCGGGCATGTCACGCATGCAGGTGCGAGAAGTTCTGGGTACGCCTTTGGTCTCCAGCGTGTTCCACGAGCAACGCTGGGATTACGTCTTTACGATTCGCCGCCAAGGTGTGCCGGCTCAAAGCTTTAACCTCAATGTTTGGTTCAAAGGCGATGTGCTCGAGCGCGTCACAGGGGATGAATTGCCCAGTGAAACGGAGTTCGTCACCAAATTGGTGGCCAAAAAATCCAGTACCAAGGTGCCTGAGTTAGAAGCCAAAGAAGAAGATTTGCGCAAATTTCCAGCACCTGTTCGCAAAGCTGACCCTGCACCAGCCGCAGCCTTGCCACTGCCCAGTTCTTACCCTCCGCTTGAACCAGCCAAGCGCTGATGAATCACATGACACAAGTTGCTACTTCACATTCTGTGCCGCTGCATGCTGTGGCTGTCGCTGGCGCCTCTGGCCGCATGGGCCACATGCTGATTGAGGCCATTGCCAATGCCTCAGACTGCCGCCTCACGGGCGCACTAGATTTGGCCAGCAGCGCTGCTGTCGGCACTGACGCTGGCGCCGCCATGGGCAAAGCCAGCGGCGTCTTGGTCACTGGCGACCTTAAGCTGGGCTTGCAAAATTCCCAATACCTCATCGACTTCACTCGCCCTGAAGGCAGCTTGGCGCATTTGAAAATTTGCCAAGCCTTGGGCGTCAAAGCGGTCATCGGCACCACCGGTTTTTCCGAGGCCGAGAAAAATGAAATCAAAGCCATCGCCAAAGATATCGCCATCGTCATGGCGCCCAACATGAGCGTGGGCGTCAACGTCACGCTCAAATTGCTTGAAATGGCGGCCAAAGCGATGGCCACCGGTTATGACATTGAAATCATCGAGGCCCATCACCGCCACAAGGTGGATGCGCCATCGGGCACGGCACTCAAAATGGGCGAAGTCATTGCCGATGCCTTGGGCCGAGACTTGAAAGACTGCGCCGTGTATGCCCGAGAAGGTGTCACGGGTGAGCGCGATCCCTCCAGCATTGGCTTTGCCACCATTCGCGGCGGCGACATTGTGGGCGACCACACCGTTTTGTTTGCGGGCACCGGTGAACGCATTGAAATCACCCACAAGTCTTCCAGCCGGGCCACCTACGCCCAAGGAAGTTTGCGGGCGGTCCGATTTTTAGCGGACCAAAAAACGGGCCTGTTCGACATGTTCGATGTGTTGTCCTTGAGATAAAGCCTCAGCCCATGAATTTGCTGACCTTTTGGGCTGAAGGTGACTGGGTCACCCGCTGTGTGGCACTGGCTTTGTTGGCCATGTCGGTCAGCACTTGGGTGGTTATTTTTTGGAAACTCAATCTGCTGCGCCGAGTGAAATTGGATGTGCCGCAAAGCACCGCCGCTTTTTGGCAGTCCGCCCAATTTGAAGAAGCCCATGCGCGTGTCGCCCAATTTGACCGCGATCAATCGGTCACCCCGCTTTTAGAGGCCACCTTGCTGCCTTTGGGCGGCACTTTGGCGGCGGCTGGCGAACGAGAACATCAACTCACCCGTGTTCTGCGCGACAGTTTGCAAGCCACGGTCAATCGGCTGCAATGGGGGCAATTGTTGCTGGCCACGGTGGGCGCAATCTCGCCCTTTGTGGGTTTGCTAGGCACCGTGTGGGGCATCTTCAATGCCCTGAGCGGCATGGCAGAGGTCGGCCAAATAACCTTAGACCGCGTAGCGGGCCCCGTGGGCGAAGCCTTGGTCATGACCGCCGCGGGTCTGGCGGTGGCCATTCCAGCGGTCTTGGCCTACAACGTGTTGGGCCGTACCGTGGCCCAAATTGAAATTGAGCTAGAAGGTTTTGCACAAGACCTGATGAACCTGCTCACCGGTCGACACAACTAAAAGGCCCGAAGGCAAAGCCATGGCATTTGGTCGATTCCCTCGCGCTGTGCAGGCGAAACCCTTCAGTGACATCAATGTCACGCCCTTGGTGGATGTGATGCTGGTGCTGCTGGTGATTTTCATTCTCACAGCGCCCCTGCTCACCAGTGCCATCCGTTTGGATTTGCCCCAATCCAAGGCCGCTCAAGCGGGCGAAGCGCCAGAGGCCCTCAGCCTCAGCCTGAAAGCATCGGGCGAACTCTTCATCAATGACAAGCCCGTCACACTGGCGGCCTTGCCAACGGCGCTTGAGCAATTGGCCATTCAAAGGCCCAATTTGGAAGTCCAGCTTCGAGTCGACCAGTCGGTTCCTTATGGCCAGGTTCTTGAACTCATGGGCCTGGCGCAGCAGGCCGGCTTAAGTCGAATTGGCTTTGTGACGGCACCCGGCATGGATGCTCAAAAGGCAGACCAAAAGGCCGATCAAAAGACCCTCATGCGCTGATCTTTTGCAACGCGGACGCCCTTTGCGGGCGAATCAGGGCTCAGGGTCTCTCGCCGAGGAATTTCACCTCGCCAAACACCTACAATTTGCACCATCATGCAAGACAAGTACAACCACCGCGAAGTTGAGCCCGCGGCGCAAAGCCAGTGGAACGCCCGCGATGCTTACCGCGTCACTGAAGACGCAAGCAAAAAGAAGTTTTACGCTTGCTCCATGCTGCCTTACCCCAGTGGCAAGCTGCACATGGGCCACGTGCGCAACTACACCATCAACGACATG
>CANFJC010000205.1 GCA_947447245.1 Comamonadaceae bacterium | reverse complement strand
TTCCGCATCTTTGCCCGAAGCTTTAGCGTCGGATGCGGCTTCGCTTAAAGCGCCAGAAGCCCCTGTCGACATTTCTCTTTCCCAAGCCAACAAATGCCGAAGCACAGCAATTTTATGGTCGTAGTCGCTGTTGGCACTCACGCCCACATAGCCTTTGGCGCCCGCTTCTTTGTAGGCCCAGTGGGCTGCCACACCATGCTCTGCATGGTCGTGCATGGCCTGTGTGCGGATTTGAATTTCGATGGGCCTAGCCTGATCGTCGCGGACCACGGTGTGCAAAGACTGATAGCCATTGGACTTGGGTTTGGCAATGTAGTCGTCAAACTCAGAGGCAATGGGCACATAGCGCGAGTGGACCCAACTGAGCGCTTCATAACAATCGGCCACGTTGGACACAATGACGCGCATGGCACGAATGTCAAACACCTGCGAAAAATCGAGCGACTTGCCGCGCATTTTTTTCACAATGCTGTAGATGTGCTTAGGCCGACCCTGGACTGAAGCCTGCACTTTTTGGGTGGCCAATTCGTTTTGCAATTGCTGCTGCAAATCATGCATGTTGTGTTCGCGCTCAGCACGCTTTTCATGCAAAAGTTTGGCAATTTGCTTGTAGGTATCGGGCTCTAAAAAACGGAAGGATAAGTCTTCCAACTCCCATTTAATTTCCCAAATACCCAAGCGATTGGCCAAGGGCGCAAACACTTGCAATGACTCTTTGGCCAATGCAGCAGGCACTTCTTTTTTGGCACTTGCAAAATACCGAAGCGTTTGCAAACGCGAAGCCAAGCGCAACATGATCACGCGCAGATCTTTGCTAAAAGCCAAAAGCATTTTGCGCACATTCTCTGTCTGCGCACGCGGGTCGTCTTGAAGTTGCGCAGACGATGATGCCGTGCGTGAGATGCGTTGTACTTCCACCAGCTTGTTGGTCTCAACCGCCAGCGATGCAAACTCATCGCAAAATGTTTTGGCAATCACTTCTCGGGGCCGGCTTAAGTGAGGGCAGGCATACACCAAATAACTGGCCGCCTTCACATCGTTGCCGCTGCTCATGGTGTCCAAAATAGAGGCCACGGCATCGGCATGCTCGAGCATGTTCTCGCCGGTGTCTAAATATTCACCCGACAAGAAGGGCTCGGCAAACGCTCTTGCACGAACCAAGATGTCTTCAGCCACATCGCTCATGCATGCAGACCTAAAAACTGCAGAACGATGTCAATTTGGTCTTCGTGCGTGAGGGTGGGTGCATGCCCCACGCCCGGCAATGTGATTACTTGGGCTCGAGCACCGCGTTGGGTCATTTCCAAGGCAGAGTCCGCGCTTAGCAATTCTGATTCAGCGCCGCGAACGAGCAATGTGGGGCACTGAATCAAATCGTAAACTTGCCACAAAGCGGCTTCACCAGCCATGGCTTGTTCTTCAGTGACGGCGCGAATGGGCACTCTGAGTTGCGGGTCGTAATGCAAGCAATAAGTATCGTCTTCCAAACGCCGCACCATGTTTTGTGACAAAGCCAACCACTCTTCAGGGGTATGCGGCCCAAAAGATTTGGAGATTTCCCACATGGCATTGGCTGCGTCTTGCACTGTTTGAAATTTACCCACCTCGCCCACATAAGTCTTCATGTTCAAAATAGACTTCCACGAGACGGGCGGCCCAATGTCGTTCAAAACCAAATGGTGCACAGGCACTGGCAATTTTTGCGCTGCCATCAACATGCCAATCACACCGCCCATGCTGGTGCCCACCCAATCGAGGCGTTCTATGGTTTGCTCTGAGTTCAAGCTTTGCAGTAGCAGGGCCATGTCTGCGGCATATTGGGCAAACTGGTAGCCCATGGGGTCTTGCAGCCAATCGCTTTTACCGCGGCCCACCACATCGGGACAAATGACTCGAATGGCGGGCAAACCAGCAGCTTTGGCAGATGCGACCAGGGCTTGGGCAAGCAAATCAAAATCACGGCCTTGGCGGGTTAAACCATGTACGCAAAACACCACATGCGAAGCCGATTTTTCACCCCAAGACCAGTAGGCCATGCGGTGGGTGCCCTGAGGGTCAGGGCAGGCAAGAAAATCAAGGACGGGCTCGAACATAAGTGGGTTCAATTCTAAATTTAGACTGGGGTCGTCAGTTCTCTGTGGCTTTGACGCGCCATAATTCACTTTTTCCACATCGTAATTCATTCGGAGATCCACCATGCTGAAAGGCAAAACTGCACTCATCACCGGCTCTACCAGCGGCATTGGCTTCGGCATTGCCAAAGCCCTGGCCAAGCAAGGCGCCAACATTGTTTTAAATGGCTTTGGTGACCATGCCGGACCCGAAGCTGAAATTGCAGCATTGGGCGCCAAAGTGGCCTATCACGGCGCTGACATGAGCAAGCCCGCAGAAATTGAAGCCATGGTGAAGTTTGCCCAAGAGAAATTTGGCAGCGTCGATATTTTGGTCAACAACGCTGGCATTCAGCATGTGGCCCGAGTTGAAAATTTCCCGATTGAGCGTTGGGATGCCATCATTGCCATCAATTTGTCCAGTGCCTTCCATGCTTCTCGCGCAGTATTGCCTGTTATGCAAAAGGCCAACTGGGGTCGCATCATCAATGTGGCATCGGTTCATGGTTTGGTAGGCTCTGCCGAAAAGTCAGCCTATGTGGCCGCCAAGCACGGCATTGTGGGCTTGACCAAAGTGACCGCATTGGAAAACGCCAAGTCGGGCATCACGTGCAATGCCATTTGCCCTGGCTGGGTGCTCACACCATTGGTTCAAAAACAAGTGGACGCCAAAGCAGAGGCATTGGGCTTGAGCAACCAAGCGGCCACTGAATTGTTATTGGGCGAGAAAGAGCCTTCCATGCAATTCACCACACCTGAAGAGTTGGGTGACTTGGCTGTGTTCTTTTGCTCTGCCGCTGGCAACAACATTCGCGGCGTGGCTTGGAACATGGACGGCGGCTGGGCCGCTCAGTAAAAACTCAGGGCTTGTGAATCAACACCACAGCCCTGGCTTCCATGCTCAGGCCCTCACCCACAGGGCCCATTTTTTCTGCCGTTTTGGCTTTCACATTCACATGTGATTCAGGCACGCCCAAAGCTTTGGCAATGGAAGACCGAATATCAGAGCGATGCGGTGACAGCTTGGGCGCTTGCGCAATGATGGTGCAATCGACGTTGCCCAAATGCCAGCCTAAATGTTTGACATGCTCGTAAGCTTTTTTCAAAAGCTTGACAGAGTCAGCGCCTTTGTAAGTGGCATCGGTGTCTGGAAAGTGCTGGCCAATGTCACCCAGGCCTGCTGCGCCTAGCAATGCATCGGTGATGGCATGCAAGAGCACATCGGCGTCAGAATGACCCAACAGTCCTTTGTCGTGCGGAATGTGCACGCCGCCCAACATCAAAGGACGTCCCGCCACCAAAGCATGTGTGTCCCAACCTTCGCCGACTCGAATGTTCATGTTCTGCTCCTGAGCAAATCTTCAGCCAATGCAAAATCTGGCGGATAGGTCACTTTGAAATTGTGCGGACTGCCCACCACCAACTTGGGGGCAAAACCGGCCATCTCCATGGCGCTGGCTTCATCGGTAATGCCCTCGAAATTGTCAGTGGCCTTGGCTGCCAAGGCTGCGTGCAATTGCCCAGCCCTGAACATTTGAGGCGTTTGCGCCAACCATTTGTCTTGGCGCGGCAATGTTTCGCTCACCCGGCCATTGACTGAAGCTTTTAAGGTATCGGGCAATGGCAAGGCCAACAAGCCGCCGACTTCATCGTCCAAGCAGGCGTCGATCAAGCGGTTAATTTCGAAATCGGTAATGAGACAACGCGCTGCATCGTGCACCAATATCCAATCGTCAGATTGAACACCTTCTGGATTTTTGACACCGTCCGCCAGCAGCTGGGTGAGTCCATTGAACACCGACGCGGCGCGAGTGGCACCACCGCATTGAATGCGTTGTACTGTTGACTCAGGCCACACATGCGAATCTGTGGGCGACACCACCACCACAATTTTTTCAAGTCTGTCGACTGACTGCAAAGCCGCCAAGGTGTGCATCACCATGCTTTGGCCGGCAATGAACTCGTACTGTTTGGGCATGACCGTGCCAGCTCGCGAGCCCGAACCCGCGCAAGGCACCAAAGCAAAACACCTTGCCACAGGTGCTGTGTTTTCTGCGTCTTGAAGGCTGACTGCTGCAAACAGGTCAGAAAGATCAGTTGGGTCAGAGGGGTTCAAAGTGCGTCTATGTTGGAGTGCCAATACGCCAACTATACTATTGGAGTTCATGCAATTACCCGCGCTTAGCTTAGGAAAACGCTTTACCCTGCCCCGTCCCATGGGATCGGCAGACGCTGTGCTATTGGCCCAACTGGCCGAACGCGAAAAAGCCCAAGGCCGCCTAACCGCTGTGGTCACCTCTGACGCGGCAGATACGCAGCGCCTGATGGACGAGGTGGCCTTCTTTGCACCGGGCCTGCGATGCGCCATTTTTCCCGACTGGGAAACTTTGCCCTACGACACATTTTCGCCCCACCAAGACCTGATCAGCGAACGCTTGGCCACGCTGTGGCGCATTAACCAGCGAGACAAGGCAGAAGGCGCCGACTTGGTGTTCATTCCGGCCACTACCGCTTTGTACCGCTTGGCACCACCATCATTTTTGGCCGGCTACACGTTTCAGTTCAAGACCAAACAAAAGCTGGACGAAAGCAAACTCAAAGCCCAACTCACTTTGGCCGGCTATAGCCATGTGAGCCAAGTGGTCAGCCCTGGCGAATATGCGGTGCGCGGCGGCCTGATTGATTTGTTTCCAATGGGCTCGCAAGTGCCCTACCGTGTCGACTTGTTTGACAACGAGATTGACTCTATCCGGACTTTCGATCCCGACACGCAGCGCAGCTTGTACCCCGTGCCCGAAGTTCGTTTGTTGCCGGGCCGAGAATTTCCCATGGACGAAGCGGCGCGTGCCAAGTTTCGCAGTCGGTGGCGTGAACTGCTGGATGGCGACCCCACCAAAAGCCGTATCTACAAAGACATTGGCAACGGTGTGGCCACTGCGGGCATTGAATATTATTTGCCGCTGTTCTTTGAAGAAACCGCCACCGTTTTTGACTATTTAGGG
>CANFJC010000204.1 GCA_947447245.1 Comamonadaceae bacterium | reverse complement strand
TAGGAGACACCACACCCATGACCACATCGTCAACAGCGGCCGTATCGAGTTGATTGCGGCTTTGAAGGTGCGACAACACACCGGCCAGTAAATCAACGGGCTTGACTTCATGAAGGCTGCCGTCTTTTTTTCCTTTGCCGCGAGGTGTGCGAATTGCGTCGTAGACAAATGCTTCGGACATAGCATCTCCAAAAATTTGAGGCCTTCAAGGACTGCAAAGCAGCCGCATTCGAGACGAGTATACTTTTAAGAAGCGCTTGCTTTGTGCCCATCCAATGCACTTTCATCAGGACAAACCATGATCTCCAGAACTCTCTTTACGCTTGAACACGAGTCATTTCGTGACAGTTTCAAACGCTTCATGGACAAAGAAATTGCACCCTTCCATGAAGCTTGGGAGGAACAAGGCTATGTCGATCGAGAAGTTTGGCAAAAAGCAGGCGCCAACGGTTTTTTGTGCATGACGCTCCCCGAGGTGTATGGCGGTGCAGGTGCTGACAAGCTTTATTCAGTGATTCAAATGGAAGAGTTGGGCCGTGCGGGCTTTACGGGCATCGGCTATGGCCTGCACAATGAAATTGTTGCGCCCTATATTTTGAATTACGGCACTGAAGCCCAAAAGCAAAAGTACTTACCCAATTTGGCCTCCGGTGAAATGGTGGGCGCCATTGCCATGAGTGAACCTGCGGCAGGCTCTGATCTTCAAGGTGTCAAAACAAGCGCTATCAAGCAAGCCGATGGCTCGTATTTGCTGAACGGCAGCAAAACATTTATCACCAATGGATGGCATGCCGACTTGGTCATTGTGGTTGCCAAAACCAATCCAAGCGCGGGCGCCAAAGGAACCAGTTTGTTCTTGATAGAGCGCGGCATGCCAGGTTTTGAAAAAGGCAAGCGATTGAAAAAATTGGGTCTCAAGGCGCAAGACACTTCTGAGTTGTTTTTTGACAATGTGCAAGTGCCGGCCACTCAGTTGTTAGGCGGGCCCAACTACGAAGGCAAGGGATTTATTTGTTTGATGGAGCAATTGCCATGGGAGCGACTGCAAATTGCAATCAGTGCCATCGCAGCGGCACAAGCCGCCATTGATTGGACGGTGCAGTACACCCAAGATCGAAAAGTGTTTGGCCAAGCCGTGGCCAATTATCAAAACACACGCTACAAACTTGCTGAGATGCAAACCGAAGTTCAAATTGCCAGAGTCTTCATTGACAAGTGTTGTGAACTGGTGAATGTGGACCAACTAGACACCCAAACCGCCAGCATGGCCAAATATTGGTGTTCCGATCTTCAGTGCAAAGTGATGGATGAATGTGTGCAACTGCATGGTGGGTATGGCTATATGTGGGAATACCCCATCACCAGGGCTTTTGCAGATGCTCGCGTCCAACGCATCTATGGTGGCACCAATGAAATCATGAAAGAGGTCATTTCTAGAGGCATGGGACTTTCAGGCAAGTAAGCTCTTTTGAATCACCCAACGCGGCAATTTGGGAAATCAGGTGTTGCTGCTCTTGGACAACTTCAAAGCCAGGGGCCCCATCATGACACCTGCTGCCAGCACACCAAATGCCGCCAGCCATGCTTGAGGTTCTTGGGTGCCGCCCTGCAAATCGAGCGCCAACCCAACCATCCATCCCGACAAAGCTGAGAGCCCAAACCCCACAGTGGAGTGCACAGCCAAGGTCAAACCCTTGAACTGCGCTTGCGCATGCGACATCATTCCAGCCGTCAGAGATCCTGAATCGGCTGGCACGGTGATGGCATAAAAAAGAATGAGCGCCAATAGCACCCATGCAGAACCACCTGCCAAAAACCCAACAGACAATGCGGTCAGAGCTGAAATCACCTGAATCCAGCCAATGGCGCGCGCTCGTCCGTAACGCAAAGACAACTCGTTGCCAAAGATGCTAGCGGGCATGGCCAATAAGGAGGCCACAAAACTAACAGTCATGGCGTCTGGCAAAGAACCGCCCTGATGGCGTGAAATGACAAAGGTCCAAAACGCCACAAGCCAGGTTCTGAATCCATACAACTCAAAGCAATGTGCACCGTAGCTCAAGATATAGGCCATTGCTGGCCGATTGCGCAACACGGGGCGAACATCCAACAAGTGGCCCTCTTTTGGAATGGGCAATACGGGCTTCATTCGCCAAGCCACCAAGGCCATGATCAAAGGGCCCAATCCTGTGACGCCGAAGGACCATCGCCATCCAAAGGCATCTGCAACGAGCTGCGATACCAAAAAAGAAAAACCGACCCCCAATGAATAACTGGCGGTGTACAAAGTAATGCTGCGCGAAGCGTTTGCAGCTTCTATTCGATCCGTCAAAGCACGCAAGCCAGGCATGTAGGCCCCAGCAAAGCTGACACCCGCCAAGCCCCAAATGATCACACCCGTAAACCAACTGGTCGCAAACAATGCGAATGCCAGGGTGCTCAGTCCGCTGCACAAGGAGCCAATCAGCAAAATACGCCTTGCATCGTAGCGGTCAGTTAAGGAACTCAAAAAGGGAACCGCCAGCATATAACCTGCGGCATAGGCGGCTGCAAGCAATCCTGCCTGGGTATTAGTCATTCCCCACAAGGGCATGAGGTACTGAACCATGACAGCAGGCACCACCACATGGGGCAACAGATTGCCAACTTGTCCAACGCACATGGCCCAAACCAAGGCCTTAGATTGCAATGTTTTCACATCAAGCCCTACCAAGCGGCATCCAAAATTCGGCGAACATCTTCAGGCCCATTTATTTTTCGAGGGTTACTGTGGATCAAACGATCGTGCATTGAATTTTGTGCAATCAAGTCCAACATGTCAGCTTTGACACCGACCTCCCTCAGTGTGCTTGGAAGACCCAGTTGAGCCACCAACTCAGATACAACATCACAAGCTGGTTTGTGAGGCTCACCCAAAGCTTCACTGACCAACTTTTGCTGGGCGCCATTGACGCTCTGATTGAAGCGCAATACATGAGGCAACATGACGCATGATGTGTAGCCATGCGGAACGCCTGCAGTTCCGCCCAAGATGTGCCCTATGCCATGACTGGCACCCTTTTGAACACCCGCACTGGAGCCAATGATTGACATCCATGCCCCCAATTGACAATCAAGGCGCGCTTCCAAATCTGAGGGATCTTTTTTGACGGCGCGCAAGCCTCTGCCCAGTAAACGCAATGCCTGAAAAGAGGTGGCCTCAGAAATGGGTTGTGTATTGATAGAACACAAATCTTCAACGGCATGATCGACTGCACGAATGCCTGTGGATAGCCAAAGCCATTCAGGGGTGTGCAATGTCAATGCAGGGTCCAATATGACCGATCGAGGTGAGGCTTTGGGATGCAAAAAGTTTTCTTTCATCCCTTTGACCGTATCTGTACAGCCTGCCAGCGCGCTGAATTCCCCAGCCGAAAGCGTTGTAGAAATCACGGAACAAGGCACGGTGGGCGCAAGAAACTCCGGCCGCTCTATTTTTCCATCAGCATGAACTTTGGTGGCCAGTCGGTCTAAGTCTTGTGCCGACTCAATGCCATTGCTCATACACAGCGTGAGCATTTTTCCCGCATCGGTCATGGAACCCCCACCCAGCGTGAGGATCAAATCGGCTTGAGCTTGTTGCGCTTCCTGGGCCGCCTTGACGACAGCGATGCGAGGCGTGTGAGCGGGCATTTCATGAAACAGGCCGACACAACGCGAACTCAAAACGGCTCTGAGTTGATGGACCACTTCGGTTTCACGGAAAAGGCTGCCGCTGCTCAGGACATAGACACGTTGAGCGCCAACTGTTTCAAGCTCCTTTGCAATCGCTTGTTCAAAGGACGTCCCGAAAATAACCCTTTGGGTATTGGGATAACTGTAAATGCCTGAACGCATGTTGTTCCTTATGAAATTTCGGATCAAGGATCATCGCCATCATCCCTGATTCAGACCCAACTGGAGTCGCCTAGTTGTCTATTGCTTCCTTGACATTCCCCAATGGCAGTATAAAGATAGGACAAATCCATTTCAGCGGCGAAAGAATGACATGCATGATTTTGTTTTTCCTGCGGTGACCTTGCCAGAGAGTGCGAGCTTGCTCAGACAACAAGTTCGAGAGTTCCTCCAAAAAGAGAAAGATGCGGGCACATTCACACCTCGGAAAAACTCTTGGTCCGATGGCGATGCAGCGTTCAGTCGCAAGTGCGGACAGGCCGGCTACATCGGCATGGTTTGGCCTAAAAAATATGGCGGTCAAGAAAGAACCGCACTCGAGCGCTATGTCATGACGGAGGAAATGTTGGCGGGCGGTGCACCTGTGGGCGCACATTGGGTGGCCGATCGACAAAGTGGCAATCAAATTTTGCGCCACGGCAGCGAACGCGCTCGGCAATTGATCTTACCCCAAATTGCAGCGGGCGAATGTTTCTTTGCAATTGGCATGAGCGAGCCAGACTCTGGGTCTGACTTGGCGGCGGTTAGAACGACTGCAGTCAAGGTTGAAGGTGGCTGGAAAATCACAGGCACCAAAGTCTGGACCAGCAGTGCACACAGAGCACATTACTTAATCGCTTTGGTTCGCACAGCACCCAAAGAAGACAACCGCCATGCTGGCATGACTCAGTTCATTGTGGATCTGAAGTCACCCGGTTTGAAATTGAGTCCCATTCTTAACATCTACGGCGCACACGATTGGAATGAAGTTGTGTTTGACGAATGCTTTGTGCCCGATGACATGGTCGTCGGCGAAGTGGGTGGCGGCTGGAACATGGTCACCAGTGAGTTGGCTTTTGAGCGCTCCGGGCCCGACCGATTCCTCAGCACGTACCAACTTTTTCTTGCATCCATGGAGCAGTTGGCAGAAAAGCCTGATGCTCGATCGGTCAATGAAATTGGACGCTTTGTTGCACACCTGACCACTTTGCGGCGCATGTCAACTTCGGTGGCAGGCATGCTGACAAAGGGAGAAAAACCCATTTTGGAAGCGGCTCTGGTGAAGGACATCGGCACTGCATTTGAACGAGAAATTCCAGAGATTTTCCGCCAACTGATTCCTTCAGAGCCGCTCATGGACAACGACAGTCTGGACTTCGATGCCTTATTGGGAATGTCTGTGCTCAAAGCGCCAGGCTTCACCATCAGAGGTGGTACCCGCGAAATATTGCGGGGAATGAT
>CANFJC010000203.1 GCA_947447245.1 Comamonadaceae bacterium | reverse complement strand
TGTGTGCTGCCAGACTCTTCGGCCAAGATGCCGTGATGCGGGTAGGCGGTGAGCAGGGTTTCGATGATGGTGTTTTCGCTGGCCAAATCGACTTCGGTCACGAAGTCATTGACTTGTTTTTGCGAAATTCGAACAGCCTCCACGTCCAGGGCCGCGCGGTTGATGATGGCGCCGGCGGCGCGTGCAGCCTTGACGGCTACGTTGAGCATGGGGTGGAGATTGGTCGACATGAATTTTTAAGAGCAAAAGCTGAGGTCCTCAGTGCGATGACAGAGGCGAATGGCGCATTTTCCCATGAAATTTGACCCTCGGCACAGGCCGCAGTTGGATTTGGCCATTTTGAGCACTTGGAACTGGGACAATAGCCCCTATGCGAACCCGATTTATCTTGATTGAAACCAGCCACCCGGGCAATGTGGGGGCGGCCGCTCGTGCCTTGAAGGTCATGGGATTTGATGAAATGGTGCTGGTGGCTCCGCGCTACGCCAATATTTTGCGCAAGGAAGAAACCATCCAAAGGGCCAGTGGTGCCAACGATGTGCTAGACAAAACGCGCATTGTGGACAGCTTGGAGGAGGCGTTTGAGGGCATCTCGCATCTGTGTGCCACAGCCATGACACCTCGAGATTTTGGCCCTCCAACGCGATCACCCCGAGAACACTTTGAGGGGCTGTTGGGCCGCTCTCTTGCGCCACCCCAAATGCTAGAGGCCAAAGCCACTGAGTCCCAACCGAAAGAAGCCATTTCGTCGATTGGATTTCTGTTTGGCTCCGAACGTTTTGGTATGAAAAACGAGGATGTCTACAAGTGCCATGTTGCGCTGTCTATTCCGACCCATCCTGAGTTTGGCTCTTTGAATTTGGCCGCAGCCATTCAATTGGTGGCCTATGAATGGCGTTTGGCCTTGGGTGGTTTTCCAGTTGTATCTCCTGTGCATGAATCGCCTGTGGCCGATGCTGCACAAGTGGCTGGACTGCTCAGCCATTTGGAAAAAGCCTTGGTTGAAATTGGATTCCTAGATCCTTTGGCCCCTAAAAAACTCATGCCTCGTTTGAATCAATTGTTCAATCGGGCTGACCTCACGCCAGAAGAAATCCATATTCTCAGAGGTGTTGCTAAAGCCATGATCGAAACAGCGCAATCAAAAAGGTAGACTTGGCCCAAACCCAATTGCTTATGTTCTCTCGCATCCATTCCGACATCCAATGCATCCTTGACCGAGATCCTGCTGCGCGCACCGCTTGGGAAGTGCTGACGTGTTACCCGGGACTTCATGCCGTGGTGATGCACAGGTGGGCCCATGCATGCTGGCGCATGGGATTCAAATGGTTGGGTCGATTCATTTCTAATTTCTCACGCTGGGTCACAGGCATTGAGATTCACCCGGGCGCGAAGTTGGGAGAGCGGGTATTTTTCGATCACGGTATGGGCATCGTGATTGGTGAAACCGCCGAGATTGGAGACGGCTGCACCATTTACCATGGCGTCACTTTGGGCGGCACATCTTTGTACAAAGGGGCCAAGCGCCATCCCACTTTGGGTCAAGATGTGGTCATAGGCGCTGGCGCGAAAGTGTTGGGCGGTTTCACTGTGGGCGATGGCGCTAAAGTAGGCTCCAATGCCGTGGTGACCAAGCCGGTACCCCAAGGCGCTACTGCTGTGGGCAATCCTGCTCGCATCATTCAGGAAGATGCCGATGTCCAGCGCGAAGCAACGGCTTCCAAGATGGGCTTTTCAGCTTATGGCGTGACACAAAACGACGATCCTCTGTCGCAAGCGATGCGCGGATTGATCGACAACGCAGCCAGCCAAGAGCATCAAATTACCATGCTGTGGCAAGCGCTTGAAAAAATGAATGCCGACGCTGGCAATGCTGCTGCCATTCAAATGCCCGGTGATGCGGCCAAGCGCGAAACTTTTGAGGCTGAAAAGCTCAATCAGTTGGTGGGTAAGTAATTTTCAGGACCTGGGTGCTCGGATGGCCGTCTTGGGTCTGAAGGCCTTGCACACTTCGTCGTGTGTTTCCAAATAAGGGCCACCGATCAAATCAATGCAGTAGGGCACAGCGGCAAAAATGCCATGCACCATGCTTTGTCCTTGACTGTCTTTCAAGCCTTCCAAGGTTTCTGCAATCGATTTGGGTTGACCCGGAAGATTGATGATCAAACTCTGTCCCCGAATCACGGCCACTTGTCTTGAGAGGATGGCGGTGGGCACAAACTTCAAACTGATCTGACGCATTTGCTCACCAAAGCCAGGCATCTCTTTGTCGGCCACAGCCAAGGTGGCTTCAGGGGTGACATCTCGGATGGCTGGGCCTGTGCCGCCAGTGGTGAGCACCAAACTGCAGCCAGCCTCTACCAATTCAATAAGCGTGGCGCTGATGCGCTCTTTTTCATCGGGAATGAGCCGAGACTCAAATTGCAATGGATTTTTCAAAGCATGGCTCAGCCATGTTTGAAGGGCTGGAAGGCCTTTGTCTTCATAGACGCCTGTACTGGCGCGGTCGCTGATGGAGACGATGCCAATTTTGACGGGGTCGTGCAATGCGCTGGATGTGTCTTGTGATGTCGTCATGTTCAAAGCTCAGTGGTCTTCATCCTGGGCGGAGCCCTCTTGCGTGGCATTGCTCATTTCTGCTCGCACCAACTGAAATATTTCGCGGTAAGCGCGGCTTTGTCGGGGTGCCAAGCCTTGAGACACGCTGGCCGCAGAAATGGCTGGCGCATCTTTGCGAGCTTGCCTGATGAGGGCGCGCAGTTGTTGGCTGTCGGTTTCTGGGAAGTTTTTAAGCCATTCGCCACATGCATCGTCATCACTGATCAAGCGGTCGCGCCACTGCTCGGCCAAATGCAGTTGCAATGTTTCTTGCGCTGAGCCCTGGTTTTGTTCTAACAGGGCCGCCTTGACGCTTTCAATGATGTCGTCGTCGAGCTTGCGCATGAGCTTGCCAATGAATTGCATTTGCCGGCGCTTGCCTTCAAAGTTGGTAATTCGCTTGGCATCTGCGACGGCATCGACCAGTTTTTCGGGCAGGTCGGCTTTGGCCATCAGATCGGGGCGTAAATCCAATAGACTCTCACCCAGTTTCTGCAACTCATCGCTCTCTTTTTTGAGGTCAGTGCGGCTGGGTTCATCGCCCCCTTTGAGCTCGCGCTTGAGTTCGAGGTCCAGCTCGCTGCCTTCGGCAACAAATTGACCTTGAACGAAATAACCTTTTTTGAATTTACGGGACATGTGAGCTCTTAAGCCTTTTCAGCGGGACGGCAAGTATCATAGCCGTCACTGTGAATTTTAAATAATCGACTGTTTTGACGAATTCGACGCAAATGATGAAAAAAAACAAGCCTCAGACTGCCAAGGCCCCTTCCAAGTCCCACAACGCGCATGCGCATGACGGTTTCAGCTACAGCCGCAACTTTTTTGAAGGCTTGGTCGATTCTGCCCTGAAACACGCCAAAAAAATCGGCGCTACCGATGCGGGGGCCGAAGCTTCAGAGGGCTGTGGTCTGAGTGTGAGTGTGCGCAAGGGCGAGTTGGAAAACGTGGAGCGCAACCGTGACAAGTCCTTGGGTGTCACGGTGTATGTGGGCCACAGACGCGGTAATGCCAGCACTTCTGACTTCTCAGAGGCGGCCATTCAGCAAACCGTTCAAGCTGCGTTCGACATTGCGCGTTTTACCGCTGAAGATCCAACGGCTGGCTTGCCCGATGAAGATGACATTGCCAAAGTTCAACCTGAATTGGATTTGTTTCACCCTTGGTCTATCAACAGCGAAGAGGCGGCCAAGTTGGCTTTGGCTTGTGAAGCGGCAGCGCTTCAAACCAGTCGACGCATTACCAACAGCGAAGGCGCTGGCGTGTCAGCGCAGCAGAGTCATTTTTTCAGTGCGCACACGCACGGATTTCGCGGTGGGTATGCCAGTTCTAGGCACAGCATGTCGGTGGCGCCCATCGCATCATTGCCTGGTAAACATGCTGAAATGCAACGCGATGCTTGGTACACATCGATGCGCGCCGCTGATCAAATGGCCACGCCTGAGGCGGTAGGACGGTATGCGGCAGAGCGTGCTTTGAGCCGATTGGGTAGCCGCAAAATTCCAACCACAGAGTGTCCTGTTTTGTTTGAATCGCCCTTGGCAGCGGGTCTGTTGGGCGGATTTGTGCAAGCAGTCAGTGGCGGTTCTTTGTACCGCAAGAGCAGCTTCTTGTTGGACTCTATGGGCAAGCAAGTCTTTCCCAAACACATTGATATTTCGGAAGATCCCCATGTGTTGCGCGGCAAAGGCAGCTCGCCATTTGACGATGAAGGTGTTCGCGGTTTGAAGCGCAAAGTGGTCTCGGGTGGTCGTGTCGAAGGCTATTTCTTGAGCAGCTATTCAGCGCGCAAATTGGGCATGAAGACCACAGGGAATGCTGGTGGTTCACACAACTTGATCATGTCATCGAAGTTGACGCGTTCGAGTGATGACCTTCAGGCCATGCTGCAAAAATTGGGCACAGGTTTGTTTGTGATTGAACTCATGGGGCAGGGCGTGAACTACGTCACTGGCGACTATTCTCGTGGTGCATCAGGCTTCTGGGTTGAGAATGGCGAAATTGCTTTTCCTGTGCAAGAAATTACCATTGCAGGTAATTTGAAAACCATGTTCAAAGGCATTGAGGCTGTGGGCGCTGATGCATACAACTATGGCGCAAAAACCATTGGCTCGGTCTTGATCAACCGGATGAAAATTGCAGGCTCTTGATGCTGGCACCTGAGTTGTTGGCTGCAATGGTCTCGGGCTGTTGGGCCATCGGTGCTTTGTTCTCTGCCAATGCCGCTTCTGAAATGGGCGCTTTTGCTTTCACGAGATGGCGTTTGTTTTTTGCCATGTGCTTGTTGTGGCTCGCCGCGATTTATGTAGGACGTTGGCCTGAACTTACTTTTGAAAGCATCGCTTGGCTTTCTGTCTCAAGTTGGATTGGCATCTTGGTGGCCATCTTCTCATCGATTGCGCCAGTTTTGTTGTTGCCCCTTTTGGTGGATCGTCTATCGAAGACAACCAGCTGCTGGTGCTTGGTGGGGCGGCGCCATGACCGTGGTGGGTAGCGCCATGATCATGAGTGCAAAAATTTAATTGGGGTCAGATCAACATTAATTTCCAATCAGTTGGGGGCAGAGGCT
>CANFJC010000202.1 GCA_947447245.1 Comamonadaceae bacterium | reverse complement strand
GGCGAGTAACCCGAAAACATGACGCGAGATTCAGCATCGCGAATGGCTTGCAACACGCGGCCAAACTTGCTACGAATGAGCCAACGCGCCATCAAGAAAAATCCCAGCAAAGTCAGTCCGGTTAAAACAAACAAGATCATTCGCATGTTGGGGGTGGCCAAGGGCAAATCTAAAATGCGCTTGAAATCTGTGAACCCATTGTTGCCACCAAAGCCCGTTTCATTCCGAAAGAACAGCAGCATGGCTGCAAAGGTCATGGCTTGCGTGATGATCGAAAAGTAAACACCCTTGATGCGCGAACGGAATGCAAAGTAGCCAAACACACCCGACAACACCGCAGGCACCAGCACAATCAAAAACAAGGTGGCGACAAAACTGTCAGACAGTGCCCAATGCCAAGGCAGTTCTTTCCAATCGAGAAACACCATGAAGTCGGGCAAGTTGCTTTTGTAATTGCCATCGGTGCCAATTTGACGCATGAGGTACATGCCCATGGCATAGCCTCCTATGGCAAAGAACAAGCCATGCCCTAAAGACAAAATACCTGTATAGCCCCAGATCAAATCCATGGCCAAAGCGCAGATGGCATAGCACATGATTTTGCCAACCAAGCTGACTGCGTAATCACTGAAGTGCAACCAGTGCCCCTGCGGTACCACCAAATTCATCAATGGCACACACAGGCCAACCATCAACAGCGCCAGCAAAAAGGCAGACCACCCCGTGCGAGTGAACAAAGGTTCGCGTCCGGGCAATGCAATATTTGAAAGATTCACAGTATTCATCTCAAGCCTCCGCGCTCCGACCCTTCATCGCAAAAATACCTTGTGGGCGTTTTTGGATGAAGATGATGATGAACACCAGCACACATATTTTGGCAAGCACGGCACCCGTCACACCTTCAAGCAGTTTGTTCACCAAACCCAGACCCAAGGCGGCGTAAACAGTGCCGGCCAATTGCCCCACACCGCCCAGCACAACCACCATGAAAGCGTCAACAATGTAGCTCTGACCCAAATCGGGTCCCACATTGCCAACTTGGCTCAGTGCACAACCCGCAAGACCTGCAATGCCAGAACCCAATGCAAAAGCGTAGGTGTCAATGCGCGCTGTGTTCACGCCCATGCAAGAAGCCATGGGCCGGTTTTGAGTGACACCTCTCACGAAAAGACCTAAGCGCGTTTTGCCAATGACCAAGGTCATGGCCAGTAAGACGGCCGCCGCAAATGCAATGATCACCAAACGGTTGTATGGCAAACTTAAATTGGAAAGCACTTGAATACCACCACTCATCCAAGCAGGGTTTTCAACGCCCACGTTTTGCGCACCAAACAAGGAGCGCACAGTCTGCATCAAAATCAGGCTAATGCCCCATGTGGCCAACAAAGACTCAAGGGGTCGACCATACAAAAAACGCAAGACAGTACGCTCTAAAAATGCGCCTACCAAGGCAGATGCCAAGAATGACAATGGCACAGCCAACAACAAATAGGCATCAAAATACGACGGCAAATACTGACGGAACAACACCTGCACCACATACGTGGCGTAAGCACCAATCATCATGAGTTCGCCGTGGGCCATGTTGATCACACCCATGAGGCCATAGGTGATGGCCAAGCCGAGCGCTACCAACAACAAAATGGAACCCAAGCTCACGCCCGTGAACAGAGCACCTAAGCGCTCGCCAGTTTTCAGTGCACCCTCGATGGCAGTCAGAGATTTACGAAGTTGTGCTTTAACTTGCGCATCTGTTTCTTGCGCCAGACGTTCATTTAAAAGCAGTTGAGTTTCGGGTGTTTGGCTTTCAGCCAATCGCTGCGCAGCGCCCAAGCGAACAGTTGCATCGGCAACGCCAAGTTCAGCGGCCGCTTTGGCCAGTTGCAAAAGGTTTTGAATCTTGCTGTCTTGCTCTTGTGCCAAGGCCTTGTTCAAAATAGGCAACTTGCTTGCGTCAGGCTCTTTGAGCAAAGCTTTCACAGCTTGCTGACGCAGCTTCACATCGCTGCTGAATAACTTCAAAGCCGCTAAGGCTGTTTCAATTTCACTGCGCAAGCGGTTGTTGCTCACCACGTCTTGAGCATCTGCAGGCAAGTCCTGCTTCTGACCAGTGAGTGGATCAAGCGCTTTGCCAGAGCCAAAACTGTCACGAACAATCCAAATTTTGTCACCTGCAACTTTGACGGCATCGTCCGCCAGAGCTTGCAAGAAGACCAATGTATTCTCATCGCCCTGCGCAACCACTTTGTTCAGGGTCTCAATCCTTTGATCGGTTTCGCCTTCAACCAATCCCTTCATCTCAGCTAGGCTCATGGCCTTTGCTGGGCTGGCCAAAAAAGCCATTGCCATGACGGATACCAGTAAAAAAATCACTGGCCAAGTTCTTAATCGAATCATTTTTTGTCTTTGCGACATACAAAAAAAAGAGGAAGGACGAAGCCGTCCTTCCTCTAGGACGAGCTTCAAAAATTACTTCTTAGCGGGTTCGTCAGGCTTGACGTCGTTACCAGGAATGAAGGGGCTCCATGGCTTGGCTTTCACAGGGCCTGGTGTTTTCCAAACCACATTGAATTGGCCGTCGGCCTTGATTTCACCAATGAACACAGACTTGTGCAAGTGGTGGTTTTTCTCATCCATTTTGGATGTGATACCGCTAGGTGCAGTGAAGGTTTGACCGGCCATGGCTGCGATCACTTTGTCCACATCCGTTGTCTTGGCTTTCTCAACCGCTTGTTTCCACATGTTGATACCGATGTATGTGGCTTCCATTGGGTCGTTGGTCAAAGGCTTGTCTTTGTGACCTGCAATGTTTTTAGCTTTGGCATAAGCAGCCCACTTGTTGGTGAACTCTGTGTTGGCGGGATTCTTGATGCTCATGAAATAGTTCCATGCAGCCAAGTGACCGACCAAAGGCTTGGTGTCCACGCCGCGCAATTCTTCTTCACCCACAGAGAACGCAACCACAGGCACATCTTTGGCCTTCAAGCCAGCGTTGCCCAATTCTTTGTAGAAAGGCACATTGGAGTCACCGTTGATGGTGGACACCACAGCTGTTTTACCGCCAGCTGCGAATTTCTTCACGTCAGCCACAATCGTTTGGTAGTCTGAATGGCCAAACGGTGTGTACTTTTCATCGATGTCAGAATCTTTCACGCCTTTGCTCTTGAGGTAAGCGCGCAAAATTTTGTTGGTGGTACGGGGGTACACATAGTCGGTACCGAGCAAGACCCAACGCTTGGCAGCGCCGCCGTCTTTGCTCATCAAATAGTCAACAGCAGGAATGGCTTGTTGGTTAGGTGCTGCACCTGTGTAGAACACGTTCTTAGACAGCTCTTCACCTTCGTACTGCACTGGGTAGAACAGCAAGCCGTTCATTTCTTCAACCACTGGCAACACAGACTTGCGTGACACAGAAGTCCAGCAACCGAAGATCACGGAAACTTTGTCTTGACCCAAGAGTTGCTTGGTTTTTTCAGCAAACAAAGGCCAGTTAGAAGCAGGATCGACCACCACGGGTTCGAGCTTCTTGCCCAACACACCGCCTTTGGCGTTGATCTCATCGATGGCCATCAACACGGTGTCTTTCAACACAGTTTCAGAAATGGCCATGGTGCCAGACAAACTGTGCAAGATGCCCACTTTGATGGTGTTAGAAGTTTGAGCTTGTACAGAGAAAGACAAACCACCTGCTACGAGAGCAGATGCAAGAGCCAAGGCTTTCAGATTGCCACGACGATTCAACATAAGAGCACTCCAATCAAATAAAGGAAGGTTGGTAAACAAGCGAAGAACTGCAACGCTGCAGAGCCTTCTGCAAGGGCTGTGCCAACCCAATGGTTTCGCATCTTGATCAGAGTGGAAACGCCTTGTTCCTGTTCATTTAAGAATGGATTGAGCCCGCACAAAGGCCATGTCAAGGTCAAAAAATGAACCAAAATTGTGCATTTGATGCCAATGAGCACCAAAATAGTTATGCCCTTTTGCGGTGCAGCCCAAAGATTCTGCCGAAGCTCAAGGGCATGCATGTTGCTTGAGGTAAGCTTGAATCTGAACTTCAAACGAGTGCACCATGGAACTCACCCCACGCGAAAAAGACAAACTCCTTATCTTCACAGCAGGACTTTTGGCTGAGCGCCGAAAAGCCCGCGGCCTCAAACTCAACTACCCAGAAGCGGTGGCCTTCATCAGTGCCGCCGTGATGGAAGGCGCGCGCGATGGCAAAACCGTGGCGCAACTCATGAGCGAAGGCCGCAGCCTGCTCTCGCGCGCCGATGTCATGGATGGCATCGCAGAAATGATTCCCGACATCCAAGTAGAAGCCACCTTCCCTGACGGCACCAAACTGGTGACCGTGCATCAACCCATTGTTTAAGGATCAGGTCATGATTCCAGGCGAACTTTTCACAGACGAAGGCGTGCACACGCTCAACCCAGGGCGCAGAACCACCACGCTGGTGGTGCAAAACGGCGGCGACCGGCCCATTCAAGTGGGCTCGCATTATCATTTTGCAGAAACCAATGGCGCTCTATTGTTCGATCGAGACGCAGCACAAGGCATGCGCTTGAACATTGCAGCAGGCACAGCCGTTCGTTTCGAGCCCGGCCAACAACGCACCATTGAATTGGTGGACTACAGCGGCAAGCGCGAGGTCTATGGCTTCAGAGCCTTGGTGAATGGCGCACTGCCCGCCGTGAAAGGAAATTGATCATGGCAACGATTGGCAAACGCGCTTACGCAGAAATGTTTGGCCCCACCGTGGGCGATCGAGTTCGCTTGGCAGACACCGAACTCATCATTGAAGTTGAAAAAGATTTCACGCTCCTTGCTGGCGGCTATGGTGAAGAGGCCAAATTTGGCGGCGGCAAAACCATTCGCGATGGCATGTCGCAATCGCAGCGCACACGCGACGGCACAGTTGCAGGCCCGCAAGCTGGCGGCGCCGTAGACACCGTCATGACCAATGCTTTGATCATTGATCACTGGGGCATTGTGAAGGCCGACATTGGTTTGAAAGACGGCCGCATTGTGGCCATCGGCAAAGCAGGCAACCCTGATACACAACCCGGCATTGACATCATCATTGGCCCCGGCACTGAAGTGATCAGTTGCGAAGGCAACATTGTCACGGCGGGCGGCATTGACACGCACATTCACTTCATTGCCCCCCAGCAAATTGAAGAGGCCTT
>CANFJC010000201.1 GCA_947447245.1 Comamonadaceae bacterium | reverse complement strand
CGCGCATCCGACACGACATTGAACAAATAGTCATTGCCATCAACGCGCAAATATTTCCAGTCACCCAAACGCACGGCACGTTGCTCGCGGTGGTTCATGCGCCAAAACAAAGGGCGCTCAAACGTGGCTTGTGGGTTTTGAAACAAAGGCAAGAGCGACACACCATCAAAGGGATAGTCGGCGTGCGCTTGCCCGCCTCCCAATGCCACCATGGTGGCTGACCAATCCATGGTCATGCAATGCTGTGCTGAGGTGGTGTTTGGGGCAATGCCTTCTGGCCAGTGAGCAATCCATGGCACCCGAATACCGCCCTCGGTGAGGTCCATTTTGCCGCCCACCAAAGGCCAGTTGTCACTGAACCTTTCACCACCGTTGTCGCTGGTGAACACGATCAAGGTGTTGTCAAGTTGGCCTGTTTCTTTGAGCGCATTGACCACCCAGCCGATGCCTTCATCCATGTGATGAATCATGCGGTGGTAGGTGTGAATGTTGCCACCCTGCAGGTGAAAGATATTGTCTTTGATGGTTTGCGCCAGTGCATGGTCTTCGCGCGTTTCCCAAGGCCAATGCGGCGCTGTGTAGTGCATGCTTAAGAAAAACGGTTGCGTGGTGTCTTGGGCCATGCGCTTCACAAAGTCCACCGATCTGTTGGAAATCAAATCGGTCAGGTAACCCTCGTGAGGCTGCTCTTCTTCACCCACCCACAAGTCGTGCGCGCCCGTTGAGGCGCAGTGCGTGAAGTAGTCAACGCCACCGGCCATCGGGCCAAAAAACTCATCGTAACCCGAGCGCAAAGGGCCGAACGCAGGTGGGTATCCCAAATGCCATTTGCCGATCAAGCCGGTGCGATAGCCCTGCTCTTTGAGCAAGGATGGCAATGTGGGGTGAGTGGGTGGCAAACCCAAAGTGGTGCTGGTTCTGGCCTTGCTGTTGATGGGTTCCTCGGCGGCACCCCTTAATCTGTATTGGTACCTGGCCGTCATCAGACCAAACCGAGTGGGCGAACACACTGGAGAATTGGCATAACCATCCGAAAATTTCAAACCATTGGCAGCCAGTTGATCGAGCACCGGTGAAACTTTTCCAAATGCAGCATCACGACCACCGTAACAGCCCAAGTCGGCAAATCCTAAGTCGTCAGCCACGATGAAGATGATGTTGGGGCGTTTCATGCGCTCAGTCCTTGAATGTGTTGGGCGTAATTTTCACATGCTTTCCTTGCGCAGTGAGAATTGCTTTAGGTTTTCTCATGCGCCCCTCTCGCATAGGGTTTGTCTTGAGTCATTTCGCATGGTCGCGGCCTAAACTTCCGACGAAAGCCAACCTAAACTAGCCTCCGAACTAGAACGAGAACAAACATGAAGAAATTGCTGATTGCCCTTGGAATTCTTTTGTCCAATGTCTGTGCCCATGCGCAAGCTTTTCCAAACCACAACATCCAGGTGGTGGTGCCCGTTGCAGCAGGCGGTGGCACTGATTTGCTGGCCCGCAATCTGAGTCAACGTGTTGGAGAAATCTTAGGCCAAACCTTGGTGGTGGAAAACAGACTTGGCGCCGGCGGCAACATCGGTGTCGAGTTCGTGATGAAATCAAAAGCTGATGGATATACCTTGCTCATCAGTCCAGCCACCATTGCCACCAATGTGGCGGTCTACAAAAAAATCCCTTATGACTTGGTCAAAGATTTGCAGGCCATCACGCTCATTGGTCAAACGGGTGTGGTGCTGGTGGTTCACCCTTCTGTCAAAGCCAACAACTTGAAAGAATTCATTGAGTTGATGAAATCAAAAAATGGCGACATGAATTATGGCTCTGCAGGCATGGGCAGTCCCCAACATTTGCAAGCCGAGTTTTTCAACCAACTGGTAGGATTGAAATCAAACCACATTCCCTACAAAGGTCAGGCCCAAGCCATGAACGACCTGATTGGCGGGCAACTCAATTACATGTTCAGCCCCATTCAAAATGCCTTGCCTCAAATTCAACAAGGCAGACTCAAAGCTCTGGCCGTTGCATCAGCCGAAAGACACAAGGCCATGCCGCAAGTGCCCACCCTGAACGAACAAGGCTACAAGGGTGTTGAATTGACCAACTGGTTTGCTGTCTACGCACCCATTAACACGCCGGCTGCCGTGGTGAAAAAACTCAATACCGCCTTCATTCAAGCAGGCAAAGAACCCAAGATGAAAGAAAAGCTTGACACCTTGGGCTTTGAAAGTTTCTTCACCACCTCCGAAGAAGCCACTGACTTCATGCGCTCAGAAATTGTGCGCTGGGCCAGGGTGGCGGCCTATGCAGGCATCAAAGCAGAATAAAGCCGATGCTGTTCTGAACGGTTCAATGGTGTTGATGCTGCGCAGCGCCACTGGGTTGACCTGAGGCCGTGGGCATGTTGGCATCTAGCAGCAGATCCACTTGAAACTTGCCGCCTTTGGCATCTTGAAACTTCAAGGTCAAGGGCAGCTTGGCGCCTTTTTCAACAGGTGATTTCAAGTCCATCAACATGATGTGATAAGAGCCTGGCTTCAATTCAACAGCTTTTCCTGCAGGCAAATCCAAAGATGGAATGGCCGCCATTTTCATGACATCTTTTTCCATTTTCATTTCGTGAACCTCTGCAAGGCCCGCGACAGGGCTGCTGACACTCAAAAGCTTGCTGTTTTCTTTGGCTGTGATTTTCATGAAAGCACCTGTGGCTTTCTGACCCGCTACGGTAGGGCGTACCCAGCTGTCGCTGATGGTCACATTGGCATTGGCCACAGAGACATTGGCAGTCCCTTCGGCTTTGATGGTCAGCAAGGCAGCAGGCATTTTCATGCCTTTGGTGGATGAGCCAGCAGCAGGTATTTCAGCCCAATCGTTTTGACCTTTTTCACACGTCTGCAGAACACGCAACCAAACGGCACCGGTCTTTTCAGGAAGTTTGGTCATGAAGGCAAATTCATCGAATGCACCATCGGGTAAAGCCGCCTCTTTGGTATTGGCTTTCCATTCAAGTTCGACCACATCTTCGGTGATTGTTTTGCCATGACTGACATAGGGCTGTGCCAATTTGGCTTTTTTAGCGCTCACGTTCCATCCCGATTTGGGCTGAGGCTTCGTGCCTTCAAAGCCCGCAGGAATAGATATGCGGATGCCTGTTGTAGCGGCACCCTCACAGCCATGTCCAATGCGAACGGCGCCTTTGTAATAACTGCTTGCTTCTGCAGATGGGTCTACCAAGACTGCATGCGCTTGGGCAGTGCCCCATAAAAGCCAAGGCGACAATGCAATGACTAGCGAATTGATCGCAAACTTTGTAACAAATTTCATTTTAAATTTCCAGAAAAAATGCAATGCCAAATAGATGGCAAAACCGAAAAGCTCCAAGCCATAGCTCAGAACTATCGACAAAATTTCAGGAAATCAAAGGAGGCCCGCGCGATGGCAGTGGGGGTGCTGTCAGTGAAGCAATCAGCGCTGCAGCGACAGGATGCAATAAATGCGCTAAAGGGCGGGCTTTCTCAAGACCGACAGAACAAGAATCAACAGGCAGGACCACTGCGGCACACAAAGGACAGTCCATGCTGGCCGTTGCTTTGGCATCGACCCCCTCTTCGCCTGAGGCCACCATTTGCATGCCACCTGCACTGGAACACACCAACTGGGTTTCGGTCGGATTCAAAATAGGCGATGCAATGGCCACACCGATGAACAGCGCAAACCAAACAAGAACAAGTCTTGCAAGGAATCGATGTGTGTGTGCATTGAACATGTTGGCGATTATCTCAGAAACAAAAAAAGGCCACCCAAATGGGTGGCCTTCAGAGAAAAGCTCAAAATGCTTATTGGCCTAAAGTTGAGAAATTAGGCTGGGTAGACTGCATCAAACCTCTGTTTTTGTAGTCCACGGCATCGTCAGCCAACATCAACTTGTCGGCCACCAATTTGTCCACTGACGCATTCCATGCGTTCAAGTAGCCCGCTTTGGTGCCATACAGTTCTTGTACGCTCTTGCGTGTGTCGGCCTTATTTTTGGCGCTTGTGTTCAAAGCAAAAGCCAATTGCGAACTGCTCAAACCGTTTTGGTCACCCGCCACAAAACCAGATTTTCGGATGCTATATCCAACGAAGCTGGCCAAAGGTGTCGCGCTATCAGGCATTTTCACACCCGCTTTGCTATTGCCTTGAACATCTTGCGTAGGTTGGAGCACAACGTACATTTTGTTAGATGGAATGGAAGGAATGACACTTTCATCGTTGACTGTCAAAGTGTTGTAAACCCCACTGAAGGCCAATCCCAAGGTGGGCAAATCTATGGCGCTCAAGCTTTTTGGATCTGTGGTGGGCACGCTAAGTGTGCCGTCTGACACTTTGGGCCAGTTGCTCGCCAAGGGCGTTGCAGTACCTTTCACCCAAGCATCCAAATTGGTCATCAATGCACGGTACAGGGCCGTACTGGCATTCAGGGCACCAGGAGAGGCAGAAACTGCGGTTGCCGCCACTGCTCTGTCAACTGTGTAATCTGGCTGAGATTTTGCGTTGGCTGCAAGCTGTTGCGGACCGTGCGATGTGCCAGCGGAATAAAACAGTCGAACATTGCTAGGAATGTCGATGTCTTTACCAGCACCATCTGTTCCAACCAATGAAGCGCGAGCTCCTCCAAATTCAATGGGACTGTCGTATTGGAAGACTTTCGGGCAGTTGTTGGTCTCAGAGCACTTCTTCATCAAACCATCGACCTTGCCAGTCAGCGGATCGGTGATCGTGCTGTAAGCAAAGGGGAATTGATCGCCGGGTGTGTAATGAGTTTCATGCTGACGAGAATAGTCACCAGGCTTAGACCAACGGTAGTTGGTATAAGTTTTTCTAGAACCGCCCACCAGTGGCAACATGCCATCAAACACCGTGCGCAATTGCTTGTCGGTGTTAAAGCCTAACCACAAGAAATCACGCAGGTAACGTCCCGATTGAGAGATCCCTGTGCCAAGGGCGGTCGTGATGTTGCCTGAAACAGGGTTGGCATTGCCTTGCGAGTCAAACTTTTCGTATTTCAGGAAAGAAATCAAATCGCGCACGCCTAAGAATCCCAGGCCCATGGGCTTTGGATCGGTCGAGGTGTAATTGAAATGGTATATAGAGCCATTGTCGCTGCCCGCATCTAAACCTGCTGCATAGGCCGAGCTTGCGCGAACCTTGGCCCTGTCAAT
>CANFJC010000200.1 GCA_947447245.1 Comamonadaceae bacterium | reverse complement strand
CAGGCGTCGTGAAGGTGGTTCGCAATGGCAGTTTTTTAGGCGTGATTGCAAAACGTGAAGCTCAGGCCCAAGCCGCTGCGCAAGCCTTGCAAAATGCGTGTGAATGGCAAGTTCCCAATAATTTGCCTAAGACGCAAGACATGCCTTCATGGCTGCTTCAAACAAAACCCGATGTGGTCATTCCAACCAAAAAGCAATCTCGGGCCAACTCCAGCAGTGCCAACACTCCCGTAGCCCGCGTTGTTGAAGCTCAGTACTACCGGCCTTATCACATGCATGCTTCCATCGGAACCTCGGCAGGCATGGCCACCTTAGGGACCGATGGTGTGTTGACAGTCCAAACGCACAGTCAGTCAGTCTTTCAAACAGGCGAAGCCATTGCCAAAATGCTGGGCATGGCCCAAGAAAAAGTTCGCATGCAACACGTGCAGGGCTCTGGCTGCTATGGCCACAACATGGCCGATGATGCGGCTGCGGATGCAGCCCTTTTGGCGGTTCAAGTGCCAGGACAATCTGTTCGTCTGCAATATTCACGAGAACAAGAACATGCTTGGGAGCCTTATGGCTCTGCCATGGTCATGAAAACCAAAGCCAGTCTGGATGCCCAAGGCAATGTGCTCGATTGGGATTACACATTGTGGTCAACACCGCATGGCACCAGGCCCAGTGGGCAGCCGGGCAATCTCTTGTCTGCGGCCTACCTTGAAAAACCCTTTGCAATGCCCAAGCTCGTCAATGGCGGCGGGCCGAACTATGCGGCAGATCGCAATGCCATCGCTTTGTACGAATTCCCTGGCCACAATGTGACCACGCACTTCATCACAGAAATGCCTTGGCGTGTTTCCTCAACCCGTGGCCTTGGTGCTTATGCCAATATTTTTGCCATTGAATCTTTCATTGACGAACTTGCACACTCAAGCGGGGCAGACCCCGTGGAATACAGATTGCGCTTTATGAAAGATGAACGCGCCAGAGAAGCCATTGTGAAAGCCGCCGAAAAATTTGGCTGGTCACAGTGGCGCAAAACGCCAGGCAGAGGACGCGGCATTGGCTTTGCCAAATACAAGAACATTGCGGGTTACTGTGCTGTGGCCTTGGAAGTAGAAGTCAATCGACAAAATGGTCGCATTCGCGTACTGCGCGCAGTGGCCAGTGCCGATTGCGGCCACATGGTGAACCCCGACGGCATCAGCAATCAAATTGAAGGGGGCTTGATTCAATCGCTTTCATGGACCCTCAAAGAAGAGGTCCAAATGGACAATGCCCGTGTTTTGTCGCGCGATTGGAACAGCTACCCCATTCTGACTTTTTCGGAAATACCGCCCGTCGACATGGTGTTAATTGACCGCCCTGGGCAGCCGTTTTTAGGCGCAGGCGAAGCATCTCAAGGACCCACTGGCGCTGCATTGGCCAATGCTGTTTTTGATGCGACGGGTGTCAGGTTTAGAACCTTGCCCTTAACCCCTGATCGTGTTTTACAGGCTTTGTAAAGATGCGAACTGCGGATGCTAGCGACGCATGGCTGAGGCCATGAGCTTTCCAAGCTTTTCAAAATAATCGATGCTGGTTTGTGTCGGCACTAAATATTTGATCTTCTGATTTTGCTCAGTCTGAAAGACTTGAATCAAGCCGGCTTTTTTCAGTATTTCGATGCGCCGATGGATGGTGGCTGGGCTGGCAATGTCACTTAACTCCATGGTTTCAGTGACCACCATGGGGTGCCCTTGAGCACTTTTGATCGCGATGGTTTCAAGCAACTTTTTCCCAACCTCATCAATGCCAGAGAAGTCAATGTTGGATTGACGCAAAGCTTCTGCCAGCACCAAATACCGCAAGTAAATTTGTTTCATGAGGATTTACCTTGTGAGGAAATTAAGTTCCAGGATTTCTAGGTTCTGTGGCTGTCGTTTGAGTTCCTTGAATCAAGAACTTGAAAGTCATTAAGACTAACAAAGTACCCGCCCAGTTGCTCAATGCCATGACACTGAAACTCAGAACTAAATTTTCAGTGAGGCCTTGTGAAAAGAACCAAGCTTGGTGAAGAAGTGCGATCAGGGTAGCGAAAAGCAATGAGATTTTCAACAAAGTGAGCGGTGAGACCACCTTAAATTCACTGTCCAAACCAAGAAAACTCACACTCAGTTTGCGAGACAGCCAAGGCGAAAAGCCTGCAATGCACCCAGTGATCAATGCAAACTCAAGGCCCAAATCGGGATGATCTTGGTAATTCCAAAGAATACCTCCCAATGCAATGCCCAATGCACCAGATTCCAAGGCCAGTAGGACCAAGATGAACCGAAAACCACTTGGGAAAAAGACCCAGTGCACATCAAATGAAAACTCAGAATCGCCCACAAGCCATTCGTTCGCAAAAAGAGCCAGGTAATAAATGCTGGCCGAAACCCCGATGACCAAGAGTTTTTTGATGAACTTCATGCGATCTTCTTCGAAATTCGCTCACCCAACAAATCGGCATACTGCTCGATGATGCTTTGGGGCTCCTCGGGCGGTTGTACCACGGCACTGGCTGGGGGATAAAACCACTCCAACATGGCATTGTCTGGGAGTTTGGCTCTGGCTATCAATTGCGACGTCACCATAAAACGCCTTGCCACGACGACCCAAGGCACCACAACACCCAGTTTCACTTCTAAATTTTGGGTGGCAGCGTCAATGATCACATTGCCAGCACGGCACACCACATGCCCGTTCCACTCTGTAGACGGCTCTTGGTTAGCAAGAAAGCCAACCACATAATTTTGCGTCTGA
Source organism: Comamonadaceae bacterium (assembly GCA_947447245.1). Taxonomy (GTDB): domain Bacteria; phylum Pseudomonadota; class Gammaproteobacteria; order Burkholderiales; family Burkholderiaceae_C; genus Limnohabitans_A. The sequence continues at coordinate 2,436 of CANFJC010000200.1, read as the reverse complement.
TTGCTATACCAAAGTTGGCAAGGCATCAATTCGTTGCGAATGGCAAACTTATTCAATACTTCTTGCGCAATGCGAGATGTCAATGAACAAAATGTTCTTAGTTCTGCGGGCACTAACTCATAAAAAGCCAAACGCAGCTCATCGACGATGTGGTTTTCTGCATCCGTCAGTATGTTCATAGGGCAGTCATAAGCTTGAATTGCATGATGACATAATTATAGTTAATACATTTCATTTTGATAAGAATTCGTCTGAATTTTAAATCATAAAAATTTGCACCAGCTCGGTGCCAATTACTTAACTTGCGCCAAGCATTGCTGCTTCATGTCATGCGCCTTGATGTTGTAGCAATAGCTTAGTTGTTGCATCACATTGCCCAAGCACATGTTTTTGGTATCGGCATCCTTCACCGAATAACAATAGGCGTTTTGCCGACTGGACATGGCCAGGCAGACATTTTTCCGATCCGGATCGTGTATAGCGTAACAGGCCGCTTTGTTGGCCCAAGCAAGGCTTGAAATGATCAAACTCAAAAGGAAAATCACTATTTTCATGACCAGCCTCCTGAAGGCTTAACCCTTTTCATCTCATTTTGGTTGACAATGCACCTTGGCAACCCGCCACACTTGCTTAAGTCAATTTGCCGGAGGTTTCACCATGTCAGAAATTCGCCCTGCCAGCTCAAGGCCAGAGCCCCCTCGGGTACAACAAGAGCGGCCCGTCAAAACTGAGCAAAGAAAAGACGCAGAGCCTCAAAAAACGGAAGCACGCCGTGAAGTCGCAAAGCATGACGTCAATGCCAACAAGCCCAAAGGCGGTAACGTCGACATCACAGTCTAAGCACATTGACTCGAAGGGCATGTCTTAAAATGACCACTTCAAATCCTCACACAGAAAGAAGACCCCATGGGCGCGCAGTGGAAAGCAAAAGGCAAGGCACAAGCCGCAGACGCCAGAGGCAAACTCTTTGGGCGCTTGGCCAAGGACATCATGGTGGCGGCCAAAAATGGCGCAGACCCAGCTGCCAACTCAAGGCTGAGGCTTGTGGTGGAGCAAGCGCGCAAAGTCTCCATGCCCAAGGAAACGCTTGAACGCGCCATCAAAAAAGGGGCCGGCTTGTTGGGCGATGCGGTTCATTTTGAGCGGGTCATCTATGAAGGTTTTGCGCCACACCAAGTGCCCATCATGGTGGAAGCCCTGACCGACAACCTGAACCGTACGGCCTCTGAAGTGCGCGTGTTGTTCCGCAAAGGACAGTTGGGCTCATCGGGTTCCGTGTCTTGGGATTTTGACCATGTTGGCATGATCGAAGCTGAACCTGCTCAGTCAAATTCAGACGCGGAAGTGGCCGCCATTGAAGCTGGCGCACAAGACTTTGAAGCAGCGGACGAAGATGGTGTCACCATATTCATCACCGATCCAAGCGATTTGGACTTGGTCAGCAAAGCCCTGCCCGACCATGGCTTCACCGTACTGTCCAACAAGTTGGGCTACAAACCAAAAAACCCTGTGAACCCAGCCAATCTGACCGCCGAGCAGCTTGAAGAAGTTGAAAATTTCTTGGCCGCCATTGATGGCAATGACGACGTGCAAAATGTATTTGTAGGCTTGTCGGGGTAAATCTAGTCAAACAATACCGCCTGCAAGGGCGGTTCAGTGCGCTGCAGGTTTGGGCTTGTCGCCGCCAGTTGCCTTGATCAAGCAAACAATTTTGGCGGGTTTTTCTTTGTACTCATATTTGGGGCAGGCATCTGGATTGCTGTTTTTTTCGACCGGCTGAGGCAATGAATCAGGGGTTGATTTTGCACGAGTGATTTTCTCAGGCACAGCCGATCTCTCGGGCGCTTTTTTATCGTCCGCTTTGGGCGCGTCGCTTGCATAGACATTGGCAGCACCCAACATGGCCAAAATGATCAGTAATTTCATGAGTTCCTCGCAGTACCTTCATTGAAACACATGTCATTTTGAATCAATTGTAGAAATAGAACAAGTTGGCCGATAATTCTGGCCACAGCTTGAAATCAATATGTCACAAGAAAATAAAGGCAGCCGCTATTGGGATGAACGCTTCTCAAAGCAGACGTATGCTTACGGCGAAGACCCCAACGATTTTTTGGTCTGGGCTGCGCCCCAAGTCAAAAAAGGCAAAGTCATTTCACTGAGCGAGGGGGAGGGCCGCAACGCTGTGTACTTGGCCCAACTGGGCTTTGAAGTCACTGCTGTTGATTTTTCAAGTGTAGGCCTTGCGAAGGCGCAAGCACTGGCCGAAAAGCACCAAGTCAAAATTGAATGCCTTTTGGCCGATTTGAGTGACTTTCAACTGGAGCCTGACACCTGGGATGTGGTGGTCAGTGTTTTCTCGCAGCCTGAATCGCCCATTCGCCAAAGACTGAATGCCCAACTGACCCGTAGTTTGAAAATCGGTGGCGCATTGAT
>CANFJC010000199.1 GCA_947447245.1 Comamonadaceae bacterium | reverse complement strand
CACCGCTGGGCTTCGCTGGAAAATGCGGTCAATTGGATTACCGGTGCTGGCGGCGTTGCGGTCATTGCACACCCTGCTCGCTACGGCTTCACGGCCAACGAAGAATTTGCCTTGTTCACCGAATTTATCAACCATGGTGGCCGTGGCGTTGAAGTCATTACGGGCAGCCACTCTAGTGCAGACGCCTTGCAATACGCCGATACCGCGCTTGAATTTAATTTGGCCGCATCGCGTGGCAGCGACTTTCACAGCCCCGACGAAAGCCACACCGACTTGGGCACCCTGCCCTGGTTGCCTGGCCAGCTCAGACCCGTGTGGGAATTGTTGTCAGACCGCATCCAGTGACACAAACCCCTGCCCAAATGCTGGCTGGCATTGGTTTCGTCATTTTGTCAGTCGCTTGTTTTGCAATCCTAGACACCACCACCAAACACATCAGCGCCAGCGTGCCCATCTTGTTGGCCTTGTGGTTTCGCTATCTCATCCAAGCCGTGTTTAGCACCGTATTTTTCTTGCCCAAGCGTGGCATGTCACTGTTCAAAACAGAGCACCCCAAGTTTCAAATGGTGCGAGGCGCACTTTTATTTGGCAGCAGTCTGTGTGCATTTTTTGGTTTGAAATATTTGCCTGTGGGTGAGTTCACAGCCATTGCATCGATCACCCCTCTTGTCGTGACGCTCATGGGGGCGTTGTCTTTGGGTGAAAAAGTGAGAAAGCTTCGTTGGGCTTTGGTGCTGGGCGCTTTCGCGGGCACCATGGTCATTGTGCGACCTGGCAGCCAGCACTTTGATTGGGTGCTTATTTTTCCATTGGTCCTGATTTTGACCAACTCCGGCTTTCAACTGCTCACCAGCAGAATGGCAAGAACAGAAGACCCCGTGACCATGAACGTTCTCACCGGTTGGGTGGGTACCGCGCTTGGGGCATTTTTGTTGCCGTTTGTTTGGGAGTTGCCCACAGAGTGGTTTGTATGGGCTCAACTGCTTTTAATGGGAAGCTTTGCAACCGTGGGGCATTACCTGTTGATTTTGGCCTTTTCCAAAGCACCCGCCACCGTTCTCACGCCCTACTTTTATACACAAATCGTGTTTGCCATGTTGGGTGGTTGGCTCATTTTTGATCACATGCCAGACCACTGGACGCTGGTGGGCATCGGCGTGGTGACCTTGTGCGGCGCATTGGGAGCTTGGCTCACAGTGCGCGAAAGCCGCATTCAGATCATGCCAGTTGAATCTTGATCGATTGAATTTTCATGGCTCAGTATTTTTCCGTTCACCCAGACAATCCTCAAGCACGTTTGTTAAAGCAAGCTGTGGCATTGCTCAATCAGGGCGGCGTATTGGCCGTGCCCACAGACTCTAGCTATGCACTGGTTTGTCACATGGACGATAAAGCCGCAGCCGACCACCTGCGCAAAGTGCGCGGTGTGGATGACAAACATCACCTGACCTTGCTGTGCCGCGATTTGAGTGAATTGGCCAATTACGCCAAAGTAGACAACACCCAGTTCCGCATGTTGAAGCAGGCCACGCCTGGTGCCTTCACATTCATTTTGGAAGCCACCAAAGAAGTGCCTCGCCGCGTGAGCCACCCGCAACGCAAAACCATAGGCCTTCGCGTGCCCCAGCATGCAGTGTTGCAAGAGTTGCTGGCCATGCATGGTGCCCCGCTTCTGGCCACCACGCTCATTCCGCTTGGGGAGTCTGACCCACTGAACGATCCCGAAGAAATTCGCGACCGCTATGAAAAACTCATTGCCGGCGTGATTGACGCAGGCGCCTGCAACCGCGAACCCACCACCATTGTGGATTGCACAGGCGACAACATCGAGGTGGTGCGCGAAGGATTAGGCGATATCGCCCTTTTAGGCTTGTAAATCAAGCTGAGAAAGTTCGAGAAATTTCTAGAAACATCCAGACTCTTTGAGACAATGCGCTGTGGACACCACTAACCTCATCCAAACCGCTTCGGTCTATGCCATTCCCGTGATTTTTGCGATCACGCTGCATGAGGCCGCGCACGGCTATGCCGCCAAATATTTTGGCGACAGCACGGCCTACATGATGGGACGGGTGACGCTCAATCCGTTTTCTCACATTCACCTCATGGGCACCATCCTCTTGCCCTTGCTGCTTTACTTCAGCACCAACGGCGCGTTGCTCTTTGGTTTTGCCAAGCCCGTTCCCGTTGATTTTGGCAACTTGCGTCATCCCAAGCGCGACATGGTGTGGGTGGCCTTGGCTGGGCCTGCGTCTAATTTGGTCCAAGCCATTGTGTGGGCACTTTTATTCGTGGTCTACACTGACTTTGGCGTTTCAGAAAAGTTTTTCTTGGCCATGTGCAAAGCCGGTGTGCTCAGCAATGTGGTGATGTTTGCCTTCAATTTATTTCCATTGCCGCCCTTAGATGGCGGCCGCATTGTGGTGGGCCTGTTGCCTTGGAAACAGGCTTATCAATTTTCTCGCATTGAACCCTACGGCTTCTACATCGTCATGGCCTTGGCCATCACGGGCGTGGTCAACCACTTGTGGCTAGACCCCGTCATGAATGCCACGTTTGGACTGATTCAACTGATGTTGCAATCCATTTCTTAAAGCTGAATTGATATGACGACAGACACCCATCAAACTGAGCGCACGCGCGTTTTAACGGGCATTACCACCACCGGCACGCCGCACTTAGGCAACTATGTGGGTGCCATTCGCCCAACCGTGCGAGCCAGCCTCAACCCTGCCACCCAAGGTTTCTACTTTTTGGCCGACTACCACGCGCTCATCAAGTGCGATGAGCCTGCGCGCATTCAACGCTCTACTTTAGAAATTGCCGCCAGCTGGATTGCCGCGGGCCTTGACCCTGAGCGCGTCATGTTTTACCGCCAGTCCGACATTCCAGAAATTCCAGAACTGACTTGGCTTCTCACTTGCGTCACGGGCAAAGGCTTGCTCAATCGAGCACACGCCTACAAAGCCTCCGTCGATAAAAACAACGCGGCTGGCAACGACCCCGATGCCGATGTATCTGCCGGCTTGTTCATGTACCCTGTGCTCATGGGCGCCGACATTTTGATGTTCAAGGCGCACAAAGTGCCTGTGGGCCGCGATCAAATCCAGCACATTGAGATGGCACGCGACATGGCGTCTAGCTTCAACCACTTGTATGGCGAACACTTGGTCTTGCCTGAAGCGGTCATTGAAGAATCTGTGGCACTGCTGCCTGGCCTTGATGGCCGCAAGATGAGCAAGAGCTATGACAACACCATTCCGCTGTTCTCTTCAAGCGCGCAACTCAAGAAATTGATCTCAGGCATCGTGACCGATTCACGTGCCCCCGGCGAAGCCAAAGACACCGAAGGCTCAGCGCTGTTCCAAATTTACCAAGCATTTGCCACTGCCCAAGAGACCGCCGCATTGGCCAAGGCCTATGCCGAGGGCATTGGCTGGGGCGATGCCAAGCAAATTTTGTTGGAGCGCATTGAGCGCGAAGTGGCGCCCATGCGCGCGCAATATGAAGAACTGATCAGCAACCCGGCCAAAGTAGATGCCATTTTGCTGAAAGGCGCTGCCAAAGCCCGCGAACTGGCCACACCTTTGATCAAAGAATTGAGACACGCTGTCGGACTTCGGGCCTTGGCCAGTTCGGGCACGCCCCAAACCGCCGCCAAAACAGTTCGCGCTGCGGCAGCTTCTTTCAAACAATATCGCGAGAAAGATGGCCAGTTTTATTTCAAATTGGTCGACGCACAAGGCAGCGTGTTGCTGCAAAGTCTGGGGTTTAGCTCTCCCAAAGATGCCGGCTTGGCCATTGCACAATTGCAACAGACTGAAGTCAAAGAGATGGCCGATTTGGGCTCGCAAATTGTCTTAGGCGAGGGCTTGAACTTGGTCGATGTCGCAAAAGGTTTGGACGCACTGCGTGCTGAAATGGCAGAAAAAGCCAAGGCCAAGGGATCAAATCTGACATAAATGACAAATCTGACAAATTTGAAATAAGTGCTCAAATTTCACAAAAGTTGCTTGATTTGTTGCAGAGTTTGCTGATACTCTCATACTTTTAGTTACATTCTTGAGCACACCATGACCGTTTATGTCATTGACGACCACCCCCTGATGCGCGACGCCCTCACCATGTTGGTTCAACGGGTGAGCCCCGGATTGAAGGTGGTTTCTGTGGGCAAACTGAGCAGTTTAGAAGCCACGGTTGAACGTCAAGGCACACCTGAATTGATTTGTCTCGACCTTAAATTGCCCGATACCTTGGGCTTGTCGGGCGTGCATGCTGTAAGGGCCAAGTTTCCCGACGTGCCTTTGGTGGTGATCACGGGCTCTGAAGCCAGTGAGTGCGAAGCGGCCTGCTTAGAAGCCGGCGCCAATTTGTTTTTAGAGAAAGCCAGCCCAACCAACACGATCATGGAGGGCCTGCGCACTTTCCTTCCTTCACCCAAGGAAGAAGCTGCAGTCGAGGGCGCAGTGGCTGCGCCCACCAAACTTTCCAAGCGACAAAAGCAATTGATTTTGATGTTGGACCAGGGCCTTAGCAACAAAGACATTGCCGACAAGCTCACCATCAGCGAGCACACCGTCAAGGTTCACTTCTGGCGTTTGTTCAGAAGACTGGGCGTGAATAGCCGCACGCAGGCTTTGCACTTTGCCCGCACCAACGGCTGGCTCGGTATTTAATCTTTTTTCTTTTTGTTGACGATGTCAGGTGTGACAGCGTCAATCACATTGATCACTGTCTTGCCGGTGTAAATGACGGTAGAAGCCACCGCATCGGCCACAGCCACAACGGCGCAGCCCTGAAGGCTCAGACAAGCCACAAGGGCGAATGCGAATTTCATAGACTGTCTCTCCATCGAATTGAGTGCAATGCCGCGATTCTAAAGGCTTTAGCTTTCGACAAATATTCTGGCCTTGCGCGGCGTTAAAACCAAAGTTTCGCCCTCTTTGTATTGCTGCTCAGCAAACAAGTGCGCAGACAACTGCGCTTCAATGACGGTGTCTTTGGCAAAGTCATGATGGTCTACAGGTTCAAACTCCAAGCGCGCAACGGGTCCCACCACAATGGCGCGCGTCAGCTTGGCTTTGATGCCTGCATCGCCCGTGCTGTATCGCTTCACTTCAATGTCGTGCGGGCGAACATAGGCAAAGGCTTTGCTGTCTTGCACGTGTTGGTGTTCGGGGCTGTTCAGGCTGACGGCATTGTCGCCACCGATCAGCATTTCACCCTCGTGCGCGCGGCCATGGAACAAATTCACAT
>CANFJC010000198.1 GCA_947447245.1 Comamonadaceae bacterium | reverse complement strand
AGGCGCCATCAACTACGGCTCTTCAGGCAATTACGGCACCATGCATGTGCCCATGGAAATTTTGGCGCAAACGGCTGGCGTCAAAATGACACACATCCCTTTCACAGGTGCAGCACCGGCCATCGTGGCCATGTTAGGGGGACAAATTGATGCGGTGTCCACAGGCCCAGCCACTGTTTTGCAGCATGTCAAAGCCGGCAAAATTCGCGTGCTGGGGCACTGGGGAAATGGTCCATTGGCTTCACTGCCCGATGTGAGCAGCTTGAAAGATTTGGGCTTCAACGCGGAGTACGCTCAGTGGTCTGGCTTGTTCATTCCAAGTGGCACGCCCGAGCCCATTGCGCAGCGCTTGCGTGCTGCCGCCAAAGTTGCCGCACAAGACACTAAGGTGCGAGACATCATTCAAAACACAGGCAGCCCCGTGGTTTATTTGGACAGCCCTGAGTTTGAAAAATATGTCCAAGCTGATGCCAAGCGCATGACCGATGTAGTCAAGAAAATTGGCAAAGTGGAATAAGCTCAAAACAACATTCAGTTATCACGGAGACACACATGAACTCATTTGGCAAATCAACTTCAAGCCGCAGCGTTGCTGGCACTTTGCAAAAGCCTTCTAGCACGCGTCGCAAAATGGGCTTCGCATTGGGCAGCTTGTTATTGATAGGGACTGGCATCTTCTTGTCTCAGCAAGCCCATGCTCAAAACTACCCCAATCGTCCCGTCAAAATCATTGTGCCTTTCGCAACAGGTGGCCCAGCCGACAACTACGCACGTTTCATGGCGCAGCGCTTGCAGGAAAATTTAGGCCAAAACTTTGTGGTTGACAACAAGCCCGGTGCAGGCTCGGTCATTGGCACAGACCTGGCGGCCAAAGCTGCGCCTGATGGTTACACCTTGCTGCTCATGTCCAACACGCAAACCGTGAACGAAACACTCATTCCGAACAAACCTTATGGTTTGATGAAAGACTTTGTGGGCGTGGCCCCCATCAACTATTCTGATTTGGTCTTGGTGGTCAACCCCACCAAAGGCATGAACACTTTGGCCGATGTCATTCGCGTCGCCAAAGCAGAGCCAGGCAAATTGAACTACGCCTCGTCGGGTCCGGGCACGCCCTATCACATGGCCGGCGAATTGTTCAAAAGCATGGCCAAGATTGACATGGTGCACGTGCCCTACAAAGGCAGCTCTGGCGCACGCACCGATGTGCTGGGTGGCCAAGTCGACATGATGTTTGATGCAGTCACCACCATGACCGAACAAGTCAAGGCTGGCAAAGTGAAAGCTGTGGGCACCAGCGGCAAAGCGCGCTCCGATGTCTTGCCCGATGTGCCCACCCTGAACGAAGCCGGTGTGGCAGGCTATGAAGCCACCATTTGGCTTGGCATCATGGCGCCCAAAGGCACACCCAAAGCCATTGTCGACAAATTGAACGAAACCGTTTCCAAAATTGCTTCACAACAAGATGTGAAACAGCAGTGGGCCAAACAAGGCGCTGCTCCCATGGTCATGAACCCTGTGACATTTGACAAATATTTGCAAGACGACATTGCCAAATGGTCGGGTGTGATCAAGTCAGCCAACATCAAATTGGATTAATTGTTTTGTCGCGCTTTTTTCATTTGCTCAGCGGCGGTGCCGCACAAGGCTTGGTCAATGCTTTAAAAGCTTCGATTGAATCCACAACTGACACGCAACTCATCTGCACATTTGGTGCAGTGGGCTCCATGAAGCAGAAGCTGATGGATGGTGCGCCCTGTGATGTGGTCATTTTGACAGCGGCGCTCATTGAGCAACTCACCGCCTCGGGGCATGTGTTGGCGGGCAGTTCGCGTGATTTGGGGCCTGTCAAAACAGGCGTGGCCGTTAAGAGCGGCACGCCTTGGCCAGAAGTTGAAACAGCAGCGCAATTGAAGATCGCCTTGTTGGCCGCTACAGGCATTTATTTTCCCGACCCCCAATTGGCCACTGCAGGCATTCATTTCATGAAGGTGCTCAATGGCCTGGGCATTGCCGACACAGTGGCCCACAAGTTGCGCCCCTTCCCCAACGGCAATGCGGCCATGAATGCCATGGCGGCCTGCGATGAACCGCATGTCATAGGTTGCACTCAGGTGACTGAAATTTTGATAACAGCGGGAATTGATTTGGTCGCCAACTTGCCACTCGAATTTGAATTGGCCACCATGTACACCGCGGGTGTTCGCTCGACCAGCTCGTGCGCGGCTGAGGCGCAGGCCATGATTGACATGTTGACCAGCCAAGAGAATGCCGCGCTTCGGGCCAAGGGCGGCTTTTTGCCTGCGGCTTAAACCACTTGCACAGCTGAATACCGTTGTTTAGGCCAGCGCAGCTTTCGCCAAGTTGTCTGGCGTCATTGGCAACTGCCGAACACGCACACCCACCGCATGAAACACCGCATTCGCAATGGCTGCAGTTGTCGGGCCTTGGGTGGCTTCACCTGCGCCCAATGGCGAATTGAGCGTTTCAGCATTTTGCGAATTGCCGGGCATGAGGTGTACCTGTACCTCAGGCACTTCACTGAAACGCAAGATGGGATAAGCATCCCAATGCGTGCTGGTGATATTGTCTGAATCCCAATGCGCTTGCTCTCTCAAAGCCCAGCTGGTCGATTGAATGGCGCCGCCTTCCAATTGCGAGATGGCACCGTCGGCATGGATGATTTCACCGATATCGGCCACCACCCATAAATTGCGAACATGCACTTGGTGCGAGACTTCTACTTCTGCCACCACCGCGCAATAAGCACCTTTGCTTTTGTACCTTGCAAAGGCCATGCCCAAACCCCAGCCTTCTTTTTGCGACAAGCTTTGTCTGCGCTCTAACCAATTGACTTGGTCTGCCAGCGTTTTGATCACGGCGATGGCACGCGGGTCTTCTAACTTGCTTAAACGAAATGCAACAGGGTCAAGACCTTGGTCATGCGCAATTTCATCCATGAAGCTTTCGCAGGCAAACACATTGGCATGCGCGCCTAAACCTCTCATGGCCGAGGTTCTGAAAGGCAAGCCTAACAAGCGATGTGCATTCACTTTGACATGCGAGCTGAGGTAAGGCGGAACGGCATTGCGCTCTGCGCCAGCGCCAGCTGCTGCGGCGACGTTGATTGGCTCGAGCACAGGGAATTTTTTTTCAGTTTGCCAACTGTCTTTGAATGCTGGCGTGGCCGCACGGCCAGGCCGTGAACTGTGTCCTTGACTCCAGACGTCGTGTTGCCAAGTGAGCAACTCGATGCCACTGCCATCCTGACTGGCGTCAAATTTTGTCATTTCTGTTTTTGCTTGAACTGTGGCTTGTAATTTGACACGCATCGCAGGCGACAGCGGCGATTGCTGCATTTCTTCCTCGCGCGACCATTGCACACGCACGCATTGCCCCGGCACATGCCTGGCCAACCACGCAGCGTCATAGGCCACATCGTCTGCACCGTTGTGTCCATAACAGCCGGCACCGCGCACATGCTGCACTTCAATCTGCTGTGCGTCCACACCAAACGCCAACGCCAAATCTTTGCGCAATGGAAAAATACCTTGCGTGTGGCTCCACACTTTCAAACCACTGTTGGCTTGATCAGATTCCCAAACAGCCAGCGCCACACTGGGCCCCATCGAGCCATGGTGAAGAGCGGGTCTGAAATAAACCGCCTCATAAACCTTAGCCTGACCTGCATCTTGACTTGTTTCTGGAATCTGACCCGCTTCATGAAACACCTGCGAGTCCATCGCGGGTGCAAGTTCAAACAAATCAACACCCCCCTCACGGCAAACTGGCAAGTTCTCCACATCCCACTTTAGCAATCGCTGCAACTTGCCAGCTGCCTTCTCTGCCAAGGCTTCAGTGCCCGCCAGTACGCCCACCAAACTCCCATCCCGAAACGCCTGCGCGCCCTCTGGCAATGCCGCTAAAGCTTCCAACCAGCCATCCGCTTGCAAGGTGCACCGCAAGCCAGGCCCTCTCACCATCCGCCCATGCAGCAAATGAATGTTGCTCTGACCCCAATTGTTTTTAATGGGGGTCAGATCAACATTAATTCCGAGGTCGTGGAGGAAAATAGGCTCGCCCTGAACCAGCGCTTTGAGATCTTCGCGGCCGTCTGTGAGGTTCATGGCTGTGGACTTGGCAGGCACCGTGACATCGATGGGTAACAGGGGATCAATGTGGGCATGCAGTTCGGCGTAAGTCTGACATGCGTTTGCTTTTAAAAGCTTTGCAGCATGTGCACACGCTTGCCTGATGGCCAATCCTGAGTCTTGGACGGACAAGCTGCCAGAAGTCATGCCTTCGTTGGGGCTGTGCTTTGTGTTGGCAGCTTCGGTTTCAACCTTGGACACGGGTAATCCAAGCTCATGCGCCGCGATCAGTTTTAAAGCATGCAAGATGCCTTGGCCTAATTCTGCTTTGCCTGTGAACACAGTCACTGTGCCATTGGACTCAAAGCGCAACCATTGCCCTAATAAAGGATTGGTTTTCAAACTCACTGAGGGAGACAACAACTGACTCATGCTGATACCTCAGAGCTGGCAATTTTCAGACCACATTGATGTGCCGCTTTTTTCACTGCTTTCAGCACGCGATTGTGTGAGCCGCATCGGCAAAGGTGCGGATCTAAAGCTGCCCGAATTTGAAGATCAGAAACAGTGCCACTGGCATTCATCAACAAGGCTGTGGCGCTGATGAGCAAACCGCTGGTGCAATATCCGCACTGCGCGGCTTGCTCCTCCATAAATGCCGATTGGAGTGCTCTCAAAAAGGGGGTGCTGGGCAAGTCAAGATTCATCGCAGACTCAAGCGTGGCAATACTTCGACCCACCAAAGCCTCAGTAGGCAATTGGCATGTAGGCTTTGATTGACCATCGATCAAAACATGACAAGCGCCGCATTGCTCTTGACCGCAGCCATATCGGCTGGCGGTCAAACCCATTTGCTTGCGCAAGGTTTGGAGCGCACTGTCCCCAGAATCAGATACCCAAAGGACTGACTGGCCATTGACCTGTGTTTGGATTTGCTTGCCTGCCATTGACTTTCTTTCCCAGAGAAACCCCTGATTTGACCCCCAATATAAATTGAAGCTCTTGAAAAAACTTTAATTGCCCTTATCATTAGCACTCGCAGGAGATGAGTGCTAACAACACCAGCACCCTCCGATGAACCCTAAAGTATTCAATTCTTGAATACTTTTTGTTTTTAAACCTTGTTTCATATTTAGGAGATGCAATGAAACTACGTCCTCTCGGCGATCGCGTGATCGTTAAACGT
>CANFJC010000197.1 GCA_947447245.1 Comamonadaceae bacterium | reverse complement strand
CAGTGAATCCGCATGTTTACAAAAGCATGGGATTTAAGCTGGAAGATTTAAAGCCGGTCAGCATCTTGACCTCTTTCAGCCAAACCTTGGTTTGCAATCCGGCATTGGGCGTGAAAAACTTGAACGAGCTCATTGCCAAATCCAAAACCCAGTCCCTGAGTTATGCATCCGGTGGTGCAGGTGTGCCAGGCCACTTGTCGATGGAGTTGTTACTCAACATGACGGGCATGCAAATGGTGCACATTCCTTACAAAGGGCCAGCCCCAGCAGCCCAGGATGTGCTTGCCAACCAAGTACCCTGTGGTTTGTTGGCGGGCCCCACTGTCTTGCCACATGTGCGCTCTGGCAAGTTGATTGCTTTGGCGGTATCGGGGCAATCAAGATCACCAACACTGCCTGATACGCCCACCATTTCAGAGGCTGGCGTGAAGGGCTATGACGCCGACTTCAGCTTGGTGATGTGGGCTCCCAAGCAAGTACCCGATGAGCTGCTTCAAAAATTCAGGCAAGCCTTGTTGGATGGATTGAAACTGCCAGAGACTGCTGAGCGTTTAAAGGCCACCGATCAACTTGTGATTGGCAGTACGCCTGAAGAGGCTGCTGCGCGCATTGCCAAGGATTATGCAAAGTGGGGCGCCGTGACCAAAAAAATCGGTTTGAGTCTGGAGTAAAAGAGCGAAATAGCCAATGAATTGCAGCCTTGACGGACGGGGCAAGTATTTGAAAAGGCCTACTCAAGAAACATTTACAAATGTCGATTAAAGTTGATAAAAGTTTATGGCTCAATGAGGAAGATTAACTTGCCGCGTCCTTTGTCTCAGTTTCTTTATTTGTTGATGGTTTGCTTGTTCTGTCTGAACAATCTTCAAGCCCAGGCGCAAACAAGCGTAACGCCTCAGCCAAGACCATCGGGTCAAGTCGCTTCGGCTAAGACGGCAGGTGGACCTTGCCTGATCGCAGAATTCCGCCTAATGGCCCTGACCACGCACGACCCTCAAGAGCGCCAAAACAAGTCGATCGAGTGGCTCCAGCAAAACAACGCCAATTGTTCCCTCTTGCAATTGTCAATCCTGCATTCGAGCAAAGCCGCTTTGATGGGCACCTCCGACAGCATGGCGCTTTCCGCCGTGTTTGACACCATCATGGAAAAGCGTTTGGCCAATAACCCAGAGGCTTTGAACAGATACTACCGGCCAGAAGTGCAAGCGCCGGCTCGCTCCAAAGTTGAATCTGCTTCGGCTGGTCCTGAAGCTGGCGCGGCAAAGCCAGCAGCAGGTGGTGCTGCACCTCCTGCGGGCGCGGCGGGTGCTTTGGCGGCAGGTGCATTGCCTGGTGTATTGCCAGGTGCAGCGGGTCCTGCTGCAACGGCAAGCCCCAATATCAACATCAATTTGGGAGGCCCAAAGCCTGAGGAAGACATGTCTCGCAAGATGCCGCTTCCAACTGAGCCCCTGTTTGTATTTGCGCCAGAATATGGCGCACCTATGCTCAATTATTTTGGAAAAATCCGCCGTCAATTTGCGCGCACATTTTTCATGGAAACTTTGAGTCCGGGCAAGTGCCCTGAAGGCATGACTTGGCGAACCGATCAATGCGAAGCGACCATCAAAGTGTCTTGGCGCTTTGGCGAGAAAGTACCTCAAGGTGCCAAAACCTTCCCCGTAGAACCCAAATTGATTGAGAAACTCAATTTTGACCCTGGTTACACCTTCATCAGAATTGGGGGAGATATTTTGGCCTTAGAACGTGACACGGGAAAAATTGCAGATGCTATTATGAATTTAGGCAAAGCGACTTAAATTGGTATGAGTGATTCCAGATGAACTATCCCACGCTTGAGGATGCCATTGGCAAGACGCCTTTGGTCAGATTGCAAAGAATTGCGGCCGACTTGACAAAGCCCAAGGGCAATGTCATTTTGGGCAAATTAGAAGGCAACAATCCCGCTGGTTCTGTCAAGGACCGGCCGGCGCTTTCCATGATTCAACGCGCTGAAGAGCGTGGCGAAATCAAGCCGGGCGACACCCTCATTGAGGCCACCTCTGGCAACACGGGCATTGCCTTGGCCATGGTCGCGGCCATCAAGGGCTACCGCATGATTTTGATCATGCCGGAAGACTTGTCCATTGAGCGCGCACAAACCATGAAGGCTTTCGGTGCAGAACTCATTTTGACGCCCAAAAGTGGCGGTATGGAATACGCTCGCGACCTTTCCGACAACATGGCAGCGCAGGGCAAGGGCCGTATCTTGGATCAATTTTCAAATCCCGACAATCCGCGCATTCATTACGAGACCACAGGACCTGAAATTTGGGCTCAAACAGAGGGCCGTGTCACCCATTTCGTAAGCGCCATGGGCACCACTGGCACCATCACAGGTGTGTCGCAATTCTTGAAAGAAAAGAACCCCGCCATTCAAATTGTCGGCGCGCAACCCAGCGAAGGCTCTCGCATTCCAGGTATTCGCAAATGGCCTGAAGAGTATTTACCCAAAATCTACAACCCGGCCAATGTCGATGAACTGATCTATGTCAGTCAAGACGATGCAGAAGACACCTGCCGTCAAATGGCCAGAGAAGAGGGCTTGTTTGCAGGCGTTTCAGCCGCAGGCGCTTGCTGGGTCGCCCAACAAATTGCAGCGCGTGAAGCCAATGCCACCATCGTTTTCATTGTGTGTGATCGTGGTGATCGCTATCTTTCCACAGGAGTGTTTCCAGCATGATCGAATACCATTTTTGCCCATGTTGTGGATCGCCGCTGTCTTGGGTGCCTCAGATGGAAGATGGCGGTGAAAAACTCCGCTTGCGTTGCACACAATGCGACTTCACGCATTGGAACAATCCGACGCCTGTGTTGGCTGGCATTGTGCAGGTTGGCCATCAAATTTTGTTGGCCCGCAATGCGGCATGGACTGGCCGAAAATTCGCATTGATCACGGGTTTCATGGAAGCAGGTGAATCGCCAGAAGAAGGCATTGCCCGAGAAATTGCGGAGGAAACCAATCTGCAGGTCAGCGCCTTGAAACTGATCGGTGTCTATGATTTCCAACGCATGAACCAAGTGATCATTGCTTACCATGCTGTAGCTTCGGGTACGGTCAAGTTATCACCCGAATTGGCAGAATACAAGATGTTCAATTTGGATGAGTTGGTGTGCTGGCCGGCAGGTACGGGCTATGCCCTTGGCGATTGGTTGCGCACGCAAGGCATCGAGCCCAAATTCATGACATGGGAAGAGCGCGACGCGCAAGGTCGTGCGGCAGAGTAAACCGACTTGATTCAAGAAATTTTGGAGACGGCATGAGCATTGCATTTGACATTGAGCTGGACACGTGTGGCCTCAATTGCCCTTTGCCTATTTTGAAAGCCAAGAAGTCATTGACAGCCATGCAGTCGGGGCAGGTGCTGAAAGTCATGTCCACAGACCCTGGTGCGCAACGAGACTTTGAAGCCTTTGCGAAACAAACGGGCAATGAGTTGTTGTTGCAAGAAACCGATGGCGATCGCTTCCTCATTTGGATGAAGCGGCGCTGAAAAAAAAGCTTCAAAATGAAGCTTTTATAGAAGATGAGCGAAAAGCTGTTTCAGAGCTTCAGAGTTTTCAGATAGGCTCTGAACGATTCACCCACTTGCGGATGCTCTAGAGCCAATTCAACGGTAGCCTCTAAGAAGCCTTCTTTGCTGCCGCAGTCGTATCGCTTGCCCTCGTATTGAAATGCGTAAACAGCTTCACGCGATTTCAATCTGGCAATGGCATCGGTGAGTTGAATCTCGCCGCCTACACCTGTTGGCTGGTTTCTAATTTCTTCGAAAATGCCGGGGGTGAGAATGTAACGACCGGCAACGCCCATTCGCGAGGGGGCTTTTTCTGGCGATGGCTTTTCGACAATTTGCTCGACACGAATCAATTGTTTGCCAGCTGATTCGCCAGCGACAATGCCGTAGCGTTTGACGTGTTCAAGCGGCACTTCTTGCACAGCCAAAATAGAGCGACCTTGTTGCTCATAGGCCTTGACCATTTGAGCCAAGATGGAAGGGCCACCTTTGAGTCCCACCATGAGGTCGTCTGCCAACAACACGGCAAAGGGCTCTTGGCCCACCATGGCTTCTGCACACAGCACCGCATGGCCCAAACCCAAAGACCGTGGTTGGCGCACATAGGCGCAAACCATGTCGTCGGGTTGCACAGAACGCACCAATTTCAAAAGCTCTTCTTTGTGCGCACTTTCGAGTTCTGTTTCGAGTTCATAAGCGGTGTCGAAATGGTCTTCAATGGCGCGTTTGCTGCGACCCGTGACAAAGATCATGTGACGAACGCCAGCAGAATAAGCCTCTTCCACGGCATATTGAATGAGAGGCTTGTCCACGATTGGCAGCATTTCTTTGGGCGCGGCTTTGGTGGCAGGCAGGAATCTGGTTCCCAATCCGGCCACAGGGAACACTGCTTTTCTAATGCTGGGTTGTGCGCTCATTTGAAGTTTCTTCTTAAGTTCAACTCAATGGATGACCAAAATAACACAATTGGGTGACGTCTGTATGTCAAGATTTTGAAGGTGATGCTTCCAGCTGCAAAAGTTGAGTTTTCATTTTGCTCAAAGCGGCTTCAAAATCAGCAACGCGTTTGCGTTCTTGGTCAATCACGGCAGGCGGTGCTTTGGCCACAAAAGCCTCGTTGCTCAGCTTGCCATTGGCCTTGCCAATTTCGCCTTCTAAGCGGGCTATTTCTTTGCTTAAGCGAATCTTTTCAGCCGCCACATCCACTTCCATGAACAAGCACAGACGCGCTTCGCCCACCACGGCCACGGGAGCAGCGGCAGAAGCTTTTGTCCACTCAGCTTCGTTGTCAAACACTTTGACTTCGTTCAGTTTGGCCAGGGCTTGCAAGACGGGGCCAGCGGCCTTCATGAATTCTGAATCGCCCAGCACATACAAAGGTAATTTGGTGGCAGGTGAGACACTCATTTCGCCGCGCAAATTGCGGCAAGCATCGACCAAGGTCTTGAGCTTGGCTACATGGGCTTCGGCTGGCTCGTCAATGCGCTCGGGCTGAGAAACAGGGTAGGCCGCAATGCTGACGGATGGGCCAGCACGTCCCGCCACAGGCGCTACTTTTTGCCACAACTCTTCTGAGATGAAGGGCGTGATGGGGTGCACCAAACGCAAGATGGTTTCGAGCGTGCGAATGAGGGTGCGACGTGTCGCGCGTTGCTGAGATGCATCGCCCGTGTTAATTTGCACCTTGGCAATTTCCAAGTACCAATCGCAGAACTCGTTCCACACAAAGTCATAAATGACGTTGGCGACATTG
>CANFJC010000196.1 GCA_947447245.1 Comamonadaceae bacterium | reverse complement strand
GTCTTGTTGGTCATTGACGGCAACACGGGTCAAAACGCCTTGATGCAAGTGAAAGCTTTTGACGAAGCATTGGGCTTAACAGGGCTCATCGTCACCAAATTGGACGGCACCGCCAAAGGGGGCGTGCTGTGCGCCATTGCCCGCGAAAAAGCCATTCCCGTTTACTTCATCGGTGTGGGCGAGCAACTGGATGATCTGCAAACTTTCGATGCGCGCGAGTTTGCCGAAGCTTTGTTGAACTGAATCGATTTCTCTAATACCGATTGGGCGCAAAGGGCCGCGGGTCAATGCTGGTCGCCTCACTCGACATCAATTCAGACAAAAGCACACCGGTGCCGGGACCTGTGCTAAAGCCGATGTGTTGATGCCCAAAGGCCAACCACAAACCTGGACAGTTGGGCATCTCGCCAATCACAGGCCGGCTGTCTGGCGTGGTGGGTCGAGAGCCCAACCAATCTGAATCTGGCACGGCAGATTTCATGGGCAAAACGCGCCGAGCCGCATTTTCTGCAGCCTCCAATTGCTGCAAATTGGGCGCATCGTCGCGCGCGGCCAACTCAACGCCAGTGCTCAATCGAAAGACATCTGCGCCCTGATCGTCTTTCATGGGTGATAAAACATAAGCGCCCGCCAAATCATAAATGGGGCGCCCCAAACGAACGCCGTCAAGCGCTTGGAAATGGCGATGGTAGCCACGCTCAAAACCCATGTTGATTTTGAAGTTCGTGGGCAACTGGCTGGCCTCCAGCAAGCTTTCAGACCAAGGACCCATGGCCACCACCAAATTGGGCGTCCAATGCACGCCCCCTTCTTGGTTCACCCATTGCCAGCCATTGGGTTGCTGTTGAATGGCACGAACTTGTGCTTGCACAATGTGTCCGCCGCCTTCCAAAAACTGCTTGGCATAGGCTTTCACCACAGCACGAGGGTTATCGACCGATGCGGCATCTTTGACCCACAGCGCATGGCTGAATGCAGGCGCTAAATGGGGCTCCAAAGCCTGCAACGATGCCGCGTTCAATACTTCTGTAGCAATGCCAAATTCTTGCAAAATTTCACGACTTGCAGCACCTGATTCAAATGCGGCGGCATGGGCATACAACCATAGCCAACCAGTATCTCGCAATCGGTTTTCAACCTGGGCTTTTTTCAACCATGCTCGGTGCGTGTCAGAAGACAGTTGTATCAAGCCATCTAAAGCCACGGTGGTCACTTCAAAAGAAGAACGTTTGGCATGCCAAACAAAGCGCCAAAGCCACTGCCACTGGGCCAGTGCACTGGCCCGTATCTTCAATTGAGGCCCAGGCCTGAGCAACATCGAGGGCAGGCTTTGCCACAGCCCTGGCCGATTGAAGGGCAGCAAAGAACTGCGCGAAAGCACACCCGCGTTGCCGTGCGAAGTTTCTTCACCGGGCGCTTGTTGGTCCACCAAGCTCACGCGCCAACCCTTAGCCTGCAAAGCCAAAGCACATGAAACCCCCACCATGCCGGCGCCTAGCACAGTGACTTGTCGGCTGGTTTCAAAAAGATTCATGGTCCTATTTTGCTTGAAAAGCTTCTGGGTCAATTTTGAATTTCAAACTGAAACGCTTGCTTGGGCCAAAGTTGACGGCCATTGAACTGCGCTTTGGATTTATAGTGTCGTCATGAAATTTCTTCAATGGTCTGTTGCCGGTTCAGTCGTTTTGGTTTTAGGCGCTACGGCCTTCTGGTTAACAAGACATGAAGCCTCCCCCAAACAAGCGCTGCCCGCCAAATTGCAATGCGAGCTACCACCGCCTTCAAGCGCCGCCGCCAGACCCGGCATGGTTTGGATTCCCGAAGGCGTGTTCGACATGGGCGACAGTGTTTATGCGGAAGAAAAACCTGTTCGCAATGTGCGAGTGAAGGGTTTTTGGATGGACCGCACCGAGGTGACCAATTCAGAATTTGCAACCTTCGTGAAAGCCACTGGCTATGTCACAGTGGCAGAGCGCCCGGTCAACCCACAATTGATCGCCAGCTTGCCAGAGGACATGCGCCAACCTGGGGCCGTGGTGTTCAAGGTGCCAGCCAAACTCAGCTACGGAGATGACCCGCGGCAGTGGTGGCAATACATGCCAGGCGCCAACTGGAAGCATCCAGCAGGACCAGACTCCAATGTTGACAACTACGGGCAATTTCCGGTGGTTCACATCACTTACGAAGATGCCCAAGCCTATGCCAAATGGAAGGGCCATCGCTTGCCAACTGAAGCAGAGTGGGAGTGGGCAGCCCGCGCCGGTGCCAAGGAATTACCGGGCCAACACGATCAACCTGACAGTGCCAACACATGGCAAGGTATTTTCCCCATGGCCAATGCCAGCGAAGATGGCTTTGCAGGCTTGGCGCCAGTGGCTTGCTATGCCCCCAATGCCTATGGTCTGTTTGACATGATCGGCAATGTGTGGGAACTCACGGCCGATGTGTTTGTAGCCGACAGACCTGCCGTTTCAAATTCAAAGCAAGGACTCGACCCTGATGAAGCCCAAAGGCCTCCCATTTTCAAAACGCTTCAAGCCAATTCAGAGCCGAAAGCACGTGTGATCAAGGGCGGCTCGTTTTTGTGTGCCCCCAATTACTGCATGCGTTATCGCGCAGGATCTCGGCAACCCCAAGAAGAAGATTTGGCGGTAAGCCATTTGGGCTTTAGAACCATTTACCAACCCTGATCATGGTGAAACGCATTCTGCTTTCGGCCTTGGTCTTGGTGAGCTTGTTGGCCGCCTTGCTGCTGGCCATGAAAGACAAAATAGCGCTAGGGGCTGAGGCTTATTTGTACGGCTACCCCTTGGTCATGATGGAGACCACGCGCGTTCACAGCGCGAAATACATCGGACCCGAAAATCAGTTGCGCTTGGTCAGGCAATTTCCGAACGCTCAATTCAAAGACGTCGTACGCCCCAATGTCGACACGCTCTACACCACTGCATTTATCAGCATGAAAGAGGGGCCTTGGATCTTTGAAATGCCCGCTAACGACAAGCGTTACGAGTTGATGCCTTTCATGGATGCATGGACCCATGTGTTTGCATCACCTGGCACCCGAACTTCAGGCCATCAAGGGGCCACTTATTTACTGGTCGGCCCCCAATGGGATGGCCAGGTGCCCAAGGGCATGACACTTTTAAAGTCACCCACCGACATGGTCTGGCTCATTGGCAGAACGCAAACCAACGGTGCAGCAGATTTTGCAACGGTGCATGAATTGCAAAACCGTCTGCGGCTCACAAAATGGCCACAGCCAAAAGACAGCCTGTCAAGCAGCACCGATTTGAAAAGAGAAGCCAAACCCGCCTGGCACGTCAGCACCGAGCCTAGCTTACCGCCAGTGGCACAAATGAAAGCGCTCAGCACCCCTGAGTTTTTCAATCGACTCATGCAATTGATGGTGAGCAACCCAGCCTCAACAGAAGATGCACCCCTGCTTGCAAGACTGGCGCAACTTGAAATGAAACCTGGACAAGCTGTGCACTTAAGCTGGGCGAACGCACTGAGTTTCAGCTTGGGTCGATGGATCGCCAACCAGCGCGTCATGAAGGCTTTGAACACCAAAGCGCAAGATGGCAGTTGGTCCACACCGCCTCTGAAATTAGGTCGCTATGGCACCGACTACAACACGCGCGCTGCGGTGGCTATGGTGGGGCTTGGCGCCAACTTGCCAGAAGATGCCCTGTACCCCAACACCGCCCTTGACCACCAAGGCAAAGCGCTGAATGGTCAACATCGATACCGCTTGCACTTCGCGGCCAACGCACTGCCGCCCGTGAAAGCCTTTTGGTCCATCACTGCTTATGGCGCAGATGAGTTTTTGATAGACAACCCTCTGCAACGTTTTGCACTAGGTGACCGAGATCCATTGGTCTTCAATGCAGATGGCTCTCTAGACCTTTGGGTGCAAGCCACACCACCTGATCAAAATGAAAAACAAGCCAATTGGTTGCCCGTTCAAATGGACGCTGCGTTTTTGCTCAATGCGCGTTTGTATTGGCCAGAGGCCACAGCATTGAATGGCCAATGGAAGATGCCCGTTGTTGAACGGCTGAACTAAGACATTCAAGTGACTTGTTTCAAAACCAAATAGTTTGAAATCAAGCCTTGCACATAGGCCCTGATGTTGGGCGGATTCACAGGCCGACTTAAAGCCTGGTAGCCACCCACAATGGCCAAGTAAAGAAGTGCGGCCAAATCACGCGCCTTGGCCGGATCTTTCAAAATCACAAGAAATTTGGACTCAAATAAATTGATGCGCTCAGCGTCAACTTCCACCAGCATTTGAGCAGCACCTTGGTGAAGATGACTCAAGGCTCTCAAGGCTTGCTCAAACCGAAGGTTCTCAAGTTCTGAGCCCGCTTGGTTAAAGGCAGCATCCACCACAAACTCCAAATCTTGGATGGGATCACCACTGCGATGGGATTTTAATTTCTCATCGAGTTCAAGTTGGGCCAGTTTCCAACGCATCAACAAACTGCCAATCAAGTCGGCATGGTCCGTGAAGTGCCAATAAAAACTGCCACGCGTCACTTTGAGTTTTTCAGCAATCGCCAAAACTTTGACATTTTCAAAGCCCCCAAGCACGACAGCCTGGAAGGCTTCGTCAAGCCAATTGTCTCGGGTCAAGCGCGCACCATCGGAGGGCGCCGTTTTGGGCTTTGGATTTTGAGCTTGTGTGTCCATCAATGTCATGTCCTATTTGTAGCACACCCAATTCGTCTGTATTAAAGCTCTCGCTAGCGAAAACCCTAGACTGCTAATCATCTTTGCTGTGCTAGAGTGAAATGTCAATACACATGTGTACTGATCCCACATATAATTTTTTTGGAGACACCCATGATTCGTTCCTTGCACAAGCCAACGCCTCGCCAGTTTATTCTTGCTACTTTGCCATGGGTTTCTTTATTAGCCTGTAGCCTCAATGCACAAGCTGCCGAAAGCTACAAACTGCGCCAAGCACCCATTGGTGCATTTGGTGGCGAAATTGCGGCCCCCGCCGACAATCCAGGATTTTTTGGCACAGCCAGTCTCACCAATTTGCAGATTTACAGAATTGCAGATGCAGCGGGCATCGATGTAGCACCACCTGCCATTTCGCCCATTCAATTGAATCCCGCACTGCCCTACAAAGTGGCTTTTCCAGCAGGCAAATTGGCATTCAACCAAGATCAAACTCAATTGAATTTGGTCGGTGGTTATTTAACTGAAGGCACCTATGGCAATGGCCATGTGGCTTTTGCCATCAACGTGCCTTTCATTCAACAAAAGCGCACTTATGAGGTCACTCAACCTGCAGGCACACTCACACCTGCAGCCACGGT
>CANFJC010000195.1 GCA_947447245.1 Comamonadaceae bacterium | reverse complement strand
GTTGAAACCACGCGTCTGCACATGTTCAGTGGCAGCATTCACGCCAAAGCCAGACGCCCATTTTTGACCAGCACTGACTTGGGCGCTTCTGAAGCTTTCAGAACCCATCTGCCCGGAAGCCTCTAGCCATGGGCCTTTCAAGCCATTGCCAGAATTTTGCCGAGTGAAAATTTGAATCACGCCGCCCAAAGCAGCACTGCCGTAAAGGCTGGACACATTGCCGCGAACCACCTCGATGCGCTCAATGCCGCTCAGTGGCAAATGCTCAAGTGCCGCCAAATTGAAGTTCAAGTTGTTCATCGGCAGGCCATCAACCAATACCAAGGCGTGCCTTGATTCGGCACCGCGCATGAACAAGGTGGCCACACCGCCCATGCCACCCGATTGGGTGACTTCCATGCCCGCCAGTTGCTGCAGCAAACTGGGCACGTCTTTGGCCTGAGAACGCTCAATGTCTGAACGTGTGATGACCGAGACATCGGGCAAGGCATCTTGCGCGCGCTGCATCACTCGGCTGGCCGTGATCACGGTATCGGGTAAAAATGTTTGAGAAAAAGCCGCACAAGGCAATGCCATGCAAGTGACAAGCGCACTGAAGCGAAAAGCAGAAAATTTCATGATTCAACCAACAAATGTGTTCTCACCGCCTTCCCCGACAGTGCACGAACGATAGACCCCTCTTGCGAGGGACCGCCTTGTTGGCCGGTATCCGGGCTAAGCAGAGCAACCCTCATCACCTTCCCAAGCACCTGTTTCAGAGCGCTCAGTGGCAATTGATGAAAGCGGGGCAAAAATGCCCGTCTGCTGACCGTTGCGGGGGCAGCGCAGGTCAAGTTCACCCCGTAGGGGCTTGCTCTCCTGCTTCCCGTTGAACTGAGGTTTGTGAACCAAACCCCGAGCACCAACAAATGCCATTGTAAGATGTGAACTTGCGCCAAGCCTACAATCAGTGACATTACAATTCCTCTGACATGACGAATCCCACCACCGTCGACCAGATTGCAGACCGGGTAGAGCACCTTTTGCTCCGCCACGAAGAGCTGCAAAAGACCAATGCACTGCTGCATCAGCAAGTGCTGGCCCTGTCTCACGAGCGCGACCTGCTCAAGTCCAAATTGGCGGCCGCCCGCTCCCGTGTGGACGCCCTGATTGAGCGTTTGCCCCAAAACTCTCCCTCTGACGCCGACTCATGAGCAACAAACAACTCGAAGTGCAAATCATGGGGCAAAGCTACCTTTTGGGTTGCCCCGAAGGTGGTGAAGCCCGCTTATTGGCGGCTGTTGACAAAGTCGATCAGGCCATGTGCAAAGTTCGCGACGCCGGCAAAATCAAAGCCCGCGACCGCATTGCGGTATTGGCCGCCCTGAATTTGGCCTTTGAACAAACTGAATCTGCCTCTGGCGCTGAATCTAAACCCAGCCCATCCAAGGCCCAAGCTGAAACTTTCAGTGATTCCGACAACGACCGTCTAGGTCAGTTGCTCAAAAAATTAGATCAAGCCCTGCACCAAGACGGTCAACTGATCTGAGCCTACAATCGCCCTGTCTGCAGTGCATGCTGGGCTTTATATTTCCTTGAACCAATGCTCTTAGAGCCCGGGCTTGGAACATCGTCTGGTGAGCGTGATCATCTCGCGTCAGATGAACCCAACGCCAGTCTGACCTTGCCCACCTGAACCCCGGTTCAGGATGCCGGTCCGGTGGCACTTGCAGACACCTTTTTCAAAACATCTCGAATCCGCTGGTAGGAGACCCCCATGAAGTGGCTGCGTTATTCTCACCAAGGCCAGGTTGGCTTGGGTCAATTGGTGGGCGACACCCTCCATGTTCATCAAGGCTCCCTGTTTGATCATCCTCAGCCCACTGGCGTCACCTTGCTTTTGTCGGATGTTGAGGTTTTAGCGCCTTGCCATCCCAGCAAAGTGTTGGCCCTTTGGAACAATTTCAAAGCGGCTGCAGAAAAGAATGGCTGGAGTGCACCCCAAGAGCCGCTTTACTTTCTCAAATCGCCCAACTCTTATTCACACCACCTTCAAGCTGTGACCAGGCCTCAACAAGATGTGGGCAGGGTTGTGTACGAAGCTGAGCTGGGCATTGTGATTGGCAAACGGGGCCGCGACATACCGCTCGAAGAGGCTGCCCACTATATTTTTGGTTACACATGTGTGAACGATGTCACCGCAGTCGAGTTGCTGCGATCAGACACCAGCTTTGAACAATGGACGCGCGCTAAAAATTTCGATGGCTTCACGCCATTTGGTCCCTGGATCGAAACCGATTTAGATTGCAGCAAGACCATCGTGACGGCTAAAGTCAATGGCCGAGAGCGCCAAAATTACGCCGTCAGTGACATGTTCTTTTCTCCGCAAGAATTGGTCGCCAAACTCTCCAGAGGCATGACCTTAGAAGCCGGCGATATTATTTCTTGCGGCACCTCGCTCGGGGCCATGCCTTGGCAAAATGAGGCGGTGGTCGAAGTGGCCATTGAAGGCATTGGCACCCTCTCCAACACCATGAAAGAGTCAGCATGAGTTTGAACATTGCCATTGTGGGCGCAGGCGCGATCGGGGGTTACCTTGGTGTCAAGTTGGCCTTGTCAGGCAACCATGTCACCTTCATTGCGCGCGGCGAAAATCTGAAAGCCATTCAAGCCAATGGCATGACGCTGAACTTGGAAGACGGCACATCGCTGCATGCCCCCAATGTCAAGGCTTGCACCATCGACGAGGCCACGCCGCACGACTATGTGTTCTTGACCATGAAATCGCATCAGGTCAGCCCTGTAGCGGAACAAATTGGCAAGCTGTGCCACGACCAGACAGCCGTTGTCACCCTGCAAAACGGCGTGCCTTGGTGGTATTTTTACAACCTGGTGGGCGAGTATCAAAACCGTCAATTGACTTCCATCGATCCTGGTGGCGCGCAGTGGCAGCACATTGGCCCTGAGCGGGTGATTGGTGCGGTGGTTTACCCCGCCGCAGAGTTGGTCGCCCCTGGCGTTGTCAAACTCATTGAAGGCAACCGCTTTACCTTGGGCGAGCCCAGTGGCGAAAAATCAGAACGTGTGACGTCATTGGCACAGGCCATGATTGCCGCCGGACTCAAAACCCCCGTGTCTACAGACATTCGCAGCGAACTTTGGGTCAAGCTTTGGGGCAACCTGACTTTCAACCCTCTGTCTGCTTTAACGCACGCCACGCTGGAAGACATTTGCAATTTTGATCTCACACGCAATTTGGCAGCCACCATGATGGCGGAAGCTCAAACTGTGGGCGAAAAACTAGGCGTTCAATTCAAAATCAGCATCGACAAACGGATTGCAGGTGCACAAGCTGTGGGCGCTCACAAAACCTCCATGCTGCAAGACATTGAACACGGCAAGGCTTTGGAATTAGAAGCCCTGTTAGGCAGCGTGATTGAGCTGGGCCGCATTTGCAACATGCCCACCCCCACACTCGACTCGGTTTACGCCATGACGCGCTTGCTCGAGCAGAGTGTGTTGAAAAAAGGCAAGGGGCTTAGCCTCGACTGAGTTTTTTCAAGTGGCCAAGCAGTGGCCATAAAACTCGTCCATTGCCAACATGGACACAGGTGTCAGGTCTGCGCCACCGCCCGTGCCTGCTGGCACGATGAATTCAACGCTTTTGGAGGGCTCCCAATTGGCTTGAGCGAAAGCGTTGAAGCAGAGCGAGCTGCACACCACCAAGTCAGCTGACTTAAGACTCATCGATAGACGATTTTTCACATTGAACTCCTTGGTATTTAAATAAACTGAAAAGTATCGTCATAGAATGGTCTGTAGTTTGTCGAGATTGAAACCTTATAAATTCAACTTTTTTCCCACTAACTAATGAAAACCCTAATAGAACTTCTGGCGGCTGGAAATGCCCAATCGACTTGTTTAAGTGCCGCCAACAGTGCGCCCCTTTCGTACTCAGCCTTGCGTCAACTGAGCCAGTACGTTCAAACAGCCTTTAACCAAGTGGGCATTGGCCGCAATGATCGAGTGGCTTTGGTATTACCCAACAGCGCGGAAATGGCCGCCAGCTTTGTGACCGTGGCCTGCTGCTGCACATCGGCCCCCTTAAACCCCAGCTACCGTGCCGATGAGTTTGAGTTTTATCTGAACGACTTGAACGCCAAAGCCTTGGTGGTTGAAAAAGGCTCTAGCAGCCCTGCTGTTGCGGTGGCCGCCAAAATGGGCATTGCACTCATCGAACTCGAACCCACACCCACCTTGGGCGCTGGCTCTTTCACACTCAACATGCATGGCCTTGCTCCCAAAGCTGCACAGCATCCTGGTGATGCACAGCCTGACGATGTGGCCTTGGTTCTCCATACCTCTGGCACCACATCACGCCCGAAAATTGTTCCACTTACACATCGCAACGTGAGTGCATCTGCCCAAAACATTGCGCACAGTACGCGCTTTAGCAGTTCTGATCGCGGCTTGAATGTCATGCCTCTGTTTCACATTCATGGCCTCATTGCTGGCATCTTGGCACCACTGTCTCAAGGCGGTGAAGTCTATTGCACCAGCGGCTTCAATGCTTTGAAATTCTTCAGTCAAATGGACGAAGTCAAGCCCACTTGGTACACCGCCGTGCCCACAATGCACCAGGCCATTTTGTCCAGGTCAAACAACAACAAAGAAGTCATTGCCAGGGTGCCACTGCGATTCATTCGCTCGTCTTCGTCTTCATTGCCACCTCAGGTTTTGGCAGAACTTGAAGCCACTTTCAAAGCCCCTGTCATCGAAGCTTATGGCATGACCGAAGCAGCTCACCAAATGGCTTGCAACCCACTGCCGCCCGGCCAAAGAAAGCCTGGCACAGTGGGCTTGGCAGCTGGCCCTGAGATTGCCATCATGAGCGCTGAAGGCGAGTTATTGCCCTCAGGCAGCACGGGCGAAATTGTCATTCGTGGCAACAACGTCACACCCGGTTATGAGAACAACGACAAAGCCAATGCAGAAGCTTTCACCCATGGTTGGTTCAGAACGGGTGACCAAGGTGTGATGGATGAACAAGGCTATGTCAGCATCACTGGCAGACTCAAAGAAATCATCAACCGCGGTGGTGAAAAAATCAGCCCGCGTGAAGTTGATGAAATATTGATGGACCATCCTGCTGTGGCCCAAGTGGTTTGCTTTGGCATTCCGCATGACAAATTGGGTGAAGAAGTTGGCGCTGCCGTGGTCCTGCGCGAGGGCATGACGGCCACTGAAAATGAACTTCGCGAATACACAGCCACCCGCTTGGCCGATTTCAAAGTGCCACGCAAAGTTTTGCTCTTGGACGAAATTCCAAAAGGTGCAACCGGTAAATTGCAGCGCATCGGCATGGCTCAAAAGCTCGGCTTGGCTTAAAGCCCATGGAACTTCAAACCTTTTTAGAACTGGG
>CANFJC010000194.1 GCA_947447245.1 Comamonadaceae bacterium | reverse complement strand
TGGCCATCGCAGCGCGCCAAAAGGGTGAATCACGTCATGCCATTGCTGTGATTGGCGATGGTGCCATGACTGCGGGCATGGCCTTTGAAGCCATGAACAACGCAGGCATTGAGGACTGCAAATTGTTGGTCATTTTGAACGACAACGACATGTCGATCAGCCCACCTGTGGGGGCCCTCAACCGTTATTTGGCGCAACTCATGAGTGGCCGGTTTTATTCAACCGCCAAGAACATGGGTAAAAATGTTTTGAAAAGTGCGCCACCGCTGTTTGAGTTGGCCAAGCGCTTTGAACAGCATGCCAAGGGCATGGTGGTGCCTGCCACCATGTTTGAACAATTTGGTTTCAATTACATCGGCCCAATCGATGGCCATGATTTAGATTCCCTCATTCCCACATTGGAAAACATCAAAAATCTGCAAGGACCGCAGTTTTTGCATGTGATCACCAAAAAAGGGCAGGGTTACAGGCTGGCCGAAGAAGACCCTGTGAACTACCACGGCCCCGGTAAGTTTGATCCCAAAGTTGGCTTGGTGCCAGCGACCAAGCCAGCCAAACCTTCTTTCATGCACATCTTTGGCCAATGGCTTTGTGACATGGCTGCCGTCGACCAACGTTTGGTGGGCATCACGCCCGCCATGCGCGAGGGCTCTGGCATGGTGGAATTCCACAAACGCTTTCCAGACCGTTATTACGATGTCGGCATTGCCGAGCAACATGCCATTACTTTTGCGGCTGGCTTGGCTTGTGAGGGCCTCAAGCCTGTGGTGGCCATTTACTCCACCTTCTTGCAGCGCGGCTACGACCAACTCATTCACGATGTGGCTTTGCAAAACTTACCCGTGGTATTTGCCCTTGACAGGGCTGGTTTGGTAGGTGCTGATGGTGCGACCCATGCTGGCGCTTATGACATTGCTTACTTGCGCTGTATTCCCAATATGTCGATTGCTTGCCCCAGTGATGAACGAGAGTGCCGCCTGCTACTGAGCACGGCTTACGCTCAAAACCATCCTGTGGCGGTGCGCTATCCCCGCGGAGCGGGTGTGGGTGTTGCGGCGGGTACCGATTTGGACACGGTGCCTTTGGGCAAAGCCGAAGTTCGCCGAGAAGGCACAGGCTTGTGCATCTTGGCATTTGGTACCTTGCTTTACCCAGCCCTTGAAGTGGCTGAGAAATTGAACGCCACCGTGGTGAACATGCGCTGGGCCAAGCCTTTGGATGAGGCCATGATTTTGGAAATGGCTGCCAAACACAGCTGTTTTGTGACGGTTGAAGATGCGTGCGTGATGGGGGGTGCGGGGAGCGCAGTGGGCGAGTTCCTGCAAAAATCAAACGTGCTCAGGCCTTTGTTATCATTGGGCTTGCCTGATCAGTTCATTGAACACGGCGACCCTGCAAAGCTGATGGCTCTGCAAGGACTGGATGCCTCAGGCATTGAAAAAGCCATTTTGAATCAGTGGCCCGATATCAAGCTTTGATCTTCGTCAAGCCCTGAAGGGTAAACCCCTTCCGCGGGGCATTTCATTTTTTTCTACAATCAGTACTTGTTACTTTTTTCCTGGAGTGAGTATGGAATCCCTTTTAGCGCTGTCCAAAAGTATAGATAAATTCAGCGAGTGGGTGGGTCGTTGGGTGGCTTGGTTGGTGTTGGCTGCTGTCCTAATCAGTGCCGGCAATGCTGTGTCACGCAAAGCATTCAATTTAAGCTCTAACGCATTTCTTGAAATTCAGTGGTACTTGTTTGCAGCTGTGTTCATGTTGGCAGCAGGCTACACATTGATGCGCCAAGAGCATGTCAAGATCGATGTCATTTCGGGTCGTTTTTCTAAACGCACTCAAATTTGGATCGACATTGTCGGCATCTGTTTCTTCCTCTTGCCCTTCGTTTTCTACATTATCAAATTGGCGATGCCTTTGGTCATCAATGCTTTTGTCACCCATGAAATGTCTTCAAACGCGGGTGGCTTGATTCGTTGGCCTGTGTTTGCGCTGCTTCCTTTGGGCCTGTTGTTTTTGGGTATTCAGGCCATTTCAGAATTAATCAAGCGTTTTGCTTTCTTGCAAGGGCTCATCCCCGATCCAAGTAAAAAGCAAGGTTCCAAAACGCCTGAAGAAGAATTTGCTGAATTTTTGCTGCAAAAAGAAGTTGCTGCACGTGAAGCGGCTCAATTGGGAGTGCAAAAATGAATGAATTTCTGATCGCCAATATGGCGCCTATCATGTTTGCATCTCTGATTGCATTCTTGATGTTTGGATACGCAGTCACTTTCTCATTGGCAGCTTGTGGCTTGTTCTTTGGATTTGTAGGTGTTGAACTGGGTGTGATTCAAGCCAGTTTCTTGCAAAGCTTGCCGCTACGCATGTTCGGTATCATGCAAAACGACACATTGCTCGCCATTCCATTCTTCACCTTCATGGGCTTGATTTTGGAACGGTCTGGCATGGCGGAAGACTTGCTAGACACCATCGGCCAATTGTTTGGCCCTATTCGAGGCGGTTTGGCTTACGCTGTTATTTTGGTGGGTGCCATGTTGGCAGCTACCACGGGTGTGGTGGCAGCTTCCGTTATTTCCATGGGCCTCATTTCTTTGCCCATCATGTTGCGTTATGGCTATGACCGACGCGTGGCAGGCGGTGTGATTGCAGCTTCAGGGACTTTGGCGCAAATCATTCCACCTTCCTTGGTGCTCATTGTGTTGGCCGATCAATTGGGCAAGAGCGTGGGCGATCTTTACAAAGGCGCGTTCATTCCTGGTTTTGTGCTCACAGCTTTGTATGTGGGCTACATTTTGCTCATCAGTTTTATTCGCCCTCAATGGGTGCCTGCTTTGCCTGCCGAAGCGCGCACCATTCGTGAAGAAGACGGTAGTTCGGGCTTGCGTTCTTTGTCCATCTTGACGGTCATTTCTGTGGCCATGTCCATTGGTTTTGCCAAGTGGTTGCCAGACACAACACCCCTGGATGAAACCATCGTGGTCTCTATGTGCGTCGGTGTTGGTTTTGCCTTCTTTGCAGCCATCATCAACAAAGTGACCAAGATGGGTTTGCTGTCCAATATGGCAGAGCGTGTGACGTTTGTGCTCATACCACCCTTGGCATTGATCTTCTTGGTCTTGGGAACTATTTTCTTGGGTATTGCAACACCCACAGAAGGTGGTGCGATGGGTGCCGTAGGTGCCTTGATCATGGCCTTGGCGCGAAATCGCATTGACATGAAGCTGATCCGTCAGGCCATGGACTCCACCATGAAGCTGTCTTGCTTTGTGTTGTTCATTCTCATTGGTGCCACCGTGTTCAGCTTGGCTTTCCAAGGTGTGGACGGTCCTAAATGGGTGGAGCACCTCTTGACAGGCTTGCCTGGCGGCCAATTGGGCTTCCTCATTGTGGTGAACATTTTGGTGTTTGTGTTGGCCTTCTTCTTAGACTTCTTTGAATTGGCCTTCATCATCATCCCACTCATTGGCCCTGTGGCTGAAAAGTTGGGTATTGACTTGGTTTGGTTTGGTGTGTTGTTGGCTGTCAATATGCAGACATCGTTCATGCACCCACCCTTTGGTTTTGCACTGTTCTATTTGCGCAGTGTGGCCCCAGTTGAGGATTACATCGATCGTGTGACCAAGAAGACCATCAAGAAAGTGACCATCGAGGACATTTACTGGGGCGCTGTGCCATTCGTGATCATTCAAGTTTTGATGGTTGGATTGATCATTGCCTTCCCAGGTCTGGTGTCGAGTGGACTCACCAATGAGCCCACCGTCGATGCTGAAGCTGTACTCATGCAAATGCGTGCAGACACTGCCTCGGACGCGGCAGATGCCGCTAAAAATCCCGTAGAGGGTGAGACCGTAGATCCCGTCAAAGCTTTGATGGAATCTATGAAAGAAGAACAAGCTAAGAAGCCTTGATGAGCCAATGATGTATCGCTATGCATTGCATAGCGATACATCTAAACCAAAAAAAACCCGCCTAGGCGGGTTTTTTTGTGAGGGCAAGTTAGTTGCCCCTGCCTTCAACTGTGAATTACAGCTTCTGGCTTTCCATGAAGTTGTTCATGCTGCCTTCAGCCAAGCTGAACCACTGATTGGCTTCACGGCGATAGTTGGAATAATCTGCGTAGATTTTTTTCCACTCTGGGTTGGTGTTGTTCAAGTTTGAATAAACTTCTTGTGAAGACTTGAATGCTGCTGCCATCACGTCTTTGGGGAATGCGCGCAATTTGGCGCCTTGACCAATGAGTGTTTTGAGGGCTGCTGGGTTTTTGTAGTCGTACTTGGCCTGCATGTCGGTGTGTGCATAGGCTGCAGCACATTCAACAATGGACTTGTACTCGCTAGACAAACCTTCGTAAGCCTTTTGGTTGACATACAAAGCCAACTGTGGACCCACTTCCCAGAAGCCAGGGAAGTAATAGTTGGGTGCCACTTTGTTCAGACCCAGTTTCAGATCGTCATAAGGGCCCACCCACTCGGCCGCGTCAATGGTGCCTTTTTCCAGGGCTTGATAAATCTCGCCACCTGGAATGTTTTGGGCTACAACTCCCAGAGGTTCCAAAACTTTGCCGCCGAAACCACCGACGCGGAATTTCATGCCTTTCATATCGGCCAAAGATTTGATTTCTTTGCGAAACCAGCCGCCCATTTGAACGCCTGTGTTGCCCATTGGGAAATTGACAATGCCTACTTTGGCGTAGAACTCACGGAACAGCTTCAAGCCGTTGCCTTCGTACATCCAAGCGGACATTTGACGGCTGTTCAGGCCGAAAGGAATGGCGCAATCCAATGCGTATGTAGGATCTTTACCGAAGAAGTAGTAAGGCGCGGTGTTGGCCATTTCGACGGTGCCGTTGGACACGCCATCAAGCACACCAAATGCGGGCATCAATTCGCCAGCAGCATGGGTTGTGATGGTGAACTTGCCGCCAGACAATTCGCCAACTTTTTTGGCAAAGACGTCACAAACTCCGAACAAGGTGTCCAATGATTTGGGGAAGCTCGAAGCAATGCGCCAGCGCAATGTCGCTTGAGCGTGGACTGCTGGGGCTACGCCTGCGGCCAAGACGCCAGCAATACCGGCATTTTTAATAAGGGAACGACGATCCATGGGGTTCACTCCGGAAGTCTAGGTTGATGAATTCAGGACGCCAAAGCGACGCTGATGACTGAGAACAGTCATGAACCTATTGTAGGAAATCTGCAAGCCCCTTGAGACGAGGGTTTTCCCTTCGATGGAACAATGTTTGATCTACGTAGTTTTTCTGGGTTTTAAAGCCCACCACGGCAATTCTTTTCTGAGAGAGTGAACATTGCCAGATTGATTGACCTGGTAGCCCAACATTTCTTGCAGCGTCAATTGCCATTCTGGGCTGGCAAGCTGCTTTCTGAGGGCTTGGACGGGCGGGGAGTCTAGGGCGCTTTT
>CANFJC010000193.1 GCA_947447245.1 Comamonadaceae bacterium | reverse complement strand
TGGGTGCTTGCACTGAAGGATCTAAATAGGGTTTAAAGCCCAGTGCAGCCATGCCCTCCACCAAAGTTTTGCAGTTGCTCTGATATCGCTTTAAGCGCGCAGGCTGTCCACCTTCTTCTTCAAATTGTTGAATGGCTTCTGCCAAGGCCACCATCACATGGGTGGGCGGCGTGAAGCGCCATTGACCTGTTTTTTCCATGTAAATGTATTGGTCATGCAAGTCCATGGCCAAGGAAGAATTGTTGCCAGCGCAGCTGTCCAAAATGGCTTTGCGAATGAACACAAAGCCCATGCCGGGCACACCTTCTAAGCATTTGCCGCTGGCGGCAATCAGGGCGTCAAAGCGCGTGGTGCGTGCGTCAATTTCCAAAGCAGCAAATGAGCTCATGGCATCGACAATCAAGCCTTTGTGGTGCTTTTCGCAAACTTTGGCAATGTCGTGGAGTGGGTTTAAAACGCCAGCGCCTGTTTCACAGTGAATGAGGACCACGTGCGTGATGCTGGCGTCTTTTTGAAGCAGTGCTTCCAGTGCGCTGGGCGAGATGCATTGATCTTCGGGTGTAGGGACCATGGTGGTTTTGCGCCCCATCATGGTGGCGAGTTTGGCTGCACGTTTGCAATAAGCGCCGTTGTCTAAAACCAAAATGTGACCACTGGTGGGCACCACAGTCGCCACGGCGGCCTCTACGCTGAAAGTGCCACTGCCTTGAAGCGGCACAACCACATGCGATTCCTGACCATGAACGATGTTGAGCAAACTCTTACGCACCCGTGCCGTAACGGCAATGAACTCACTGTCCCAAGAGCCCCAGTCTTTCAGCATGGCCAGCTTGGTGCGCAGGGTGGTGGTTAAAGGGCCGGGGGTGAGAAGAATGGCTTCGCGTTGCATGGTGAATGTATCTTTTGTTTGAAAGTGATTTGAAAACTTGATCAGTTCAGAATTGAAAATTATCGCCCACGCCAAGCTTGTGTTCGTTTGTCCACAAACCAGCTGAGCCATGCAAAAAATACAGTGGCGGCAGCAGAAATAAGGGCAATCAAAACAGCCATGGCCGCCGCGGCGCCAATGTCGCCGGCTTCATCCAAATTCAAAATAGCGATAGAGGCCACTTTGGTTTCTGGAGAATACAAAAATACCACTGCCGAGATGGTGGTCATGGCGTTGATGAAGAAATACCTGGCGATGTCCACCATGGCAGGTGTGCAAATGGGCAATGTCACGCGCCAGAAGGTTTTGTAGAAGGGTACTTTGAGTGAAGCACTGACCGATTCAAATTCGGCATCCAAGGATTTCAGCGCCGTGGTGGCCGTTAAATGCCCTGTGGTGTAAAAGTGAACAATGGTGCAAAGGGTCAGCAATGCCATGCTTTGGTACATGCTATGCAAGGGGTTGCTGGGCATGTTGAAGAAAAAGATATAACCCAGCCCCAAGACCAAGCCAGGCACAGCCATGGGTATCACAGCCAACAATTGAAGAGGTGTACGCACCAAGTTCATGCCCTTGGTTTTTTCAAGCAAATAGGCTGTCACAAAAACCAGCAAGGTGCCAAAGAAGGCCGTGCCAGATGCCATTTTCAAGCTGTTGACAAAGCCTTCGCCTACTTCGCCATCTATCAAGCCCAGCTTGTAATGATTGAGGCTGGGCGCGAGGTTGTAGGGCCAAAAACTGGCGAAGGATGCAAAGATGGCCATGCCCAACATGGCCAGCATAAGGCATGCAATGAAGATGCAGAAAGACATCATGAGCAGGTCATAGCGCGCATCGGGTTGAGGTAGAAACGCCACGGCCCTTGCGCTCAGCATGGCTGTTTGGCGAGCACTCACATAGCGATCTACTGCAAAGCTCAAAACGGCTGGCGACAAAAGCAGCAAGGCCACCACAGAGCCTCTAGAGAAATCTTGCTGACCAATGACCAACTTGAAAATGTCGGTGGCCATCATGTTGAAGTTGCCGCCAATCACTTTGGGAATGCCAAAATCAGTCATGACTAAGGTAAAGCTGACCAAGGACGCAGAAATTAAACCGTACTTGGCGCCTGGCAAAGTGATGGTGAAAAACTTTCGCTGCGCGCTGGTGCCCAGTGCATCGGCAGCCTCGTAAAGGCGTGCATCGGCCAAGGTGAGGGCGGTGACCAAAATCATGAGCACATGCGGAAAGACGGCAAAGCATTCCGCCATGACCACGCCTGGCGCGCCATATATTTGTTCAATGCCCACGGCTTGCATGGCATCTTTTAAAACGCCTTGATTGCCAAACCAGTAGATGAGTGAAATGGCTGAAAGCAAAGAGGGTGCTAAGAGTGGAATGAGGCTGATGGATCGGAAAATGGTTTTGCCAGGCATGCAGCTTCTGGTCAAGGCGTATGCAAACACAAAGGCCAATGGCAGCACAATGAGGGTGACCAAGCCAGACACCCAAACGCTGTTCCAAAGACTTTGCAACAAAGAGGGCGTTTGAAGGTAACTTAAGAAATTGCGCAGACCCACAAACTGGCCTTGATCATCCTGCGCAGCTTGTTGAAGAATGGCCAGCAGAGGTGCTGCCAAAAACGCCAACAGAATGAAGAGCACCAAGGCCAAACCTGCGAACCCTATCCAGTCGCTCCAATGCTTGCGCTGTGTCACTTGGAATGAAACGGAAGTCATGCGAGGGTCAAGCCTGATTCAAAACAATTTGATACGCTCTGGCATCAGTTTGAGCATCAGGCTAGAGCCAATTTGGAGTTGTTGCTCGGCCAAAAAATTGAGTGACAAGTCAACGGTGAGTGGCGCTTTGGAGAGGGTGGGTGCCATGACTTGGACGTGGCAGAAAGCGCCCAAAAACTCAATCTCTTGAATGGTGGCTTGAAAGACACAAGCATCGCCCGCCAAAATGGGTCGAGCCAACACATCTTCAGGCCGCAAATACACTTTGACATCACCCACATGACGCGTCTGAGAGTGGATGTCTTCCAGTGGAATTCGCATCTCGCCCAATTGCAAAATCTTGTCAGAACCGCTGCCATTTAAAACATTCACTTGGCCGACAAAATCTGCCACGAATGCGCTGGCAGGTTCTCTGTAAATTTCAGTCGGTGTGCCCACTTGTTCGATGCAGCCATGGTTCATGACCACAATGCGATCGGCCATGCTCAAAGCTTCCTCTTGGTCGTGTGTGACCATGATGGTGGTGACGCCTAAGCTTTGTTGCAAGGACCTGATTTCGCCGCGCAATCGAACACGCTCAAGCGCATCTAAGGCAGACAAAGGTTCATCTAAAAGCAAAAGCCCAGGCGACGTGGCCAGGGCCCTCGCCAATGCAATGCGTTGCTGCTGCCCGCCAGACAATTGGCTTGGGTATTTGTGGTCACTGCCAGGCAAGCCGACCAGCTTCAAAAGTTCTTGCACCCTTTGTTGAACCAGATCTTTGGACACTTTGCGATTGACCAAACCATAGGCCACATTGTCTGCAATGCTGAGATTGGGAAACAGGGCGTAGCTCTGGAACACGATGCCGTAATCGCGTTCTGCGGGGTGGGCTGTAGAGATGTTGCGCCCAGCTTGGTGAATGACGCCGCGAGTTTGCACCTCAAGCCCCGCAATGATGCGCAGTAAAGTTGTTTTACCGCAGCCTGAGGGTCCTAAGAAACACACCAACTCCCCTTTGCGAATGTCTAAGTTGATGTCTTGAAGCGCAACAAACTGACCGAAAGCTTTGTGGAGTTTTGAAAGAGAAAGGAAGGAGCTTGCAGACATGAGTGACCAAGAAAAAAGGCCGCCTTGGCAATGCCAGGCGGCCATTTAGATGAATTTAGCGCTTTTCAGATTTGCCGTTGTAGCGTGCGTTCCATTCATTCAAGATGCGCTCGCGTTGGCTAGCTGCATATTCGAAATCCAATTTGACCAAACGTGACTCATAGTCTTTGGGCACGTTGGGCAATGGATCGGCAACGCCGGGGTGCGCCGTGATGGCAAAGTTCTTGCCATAAAGTTTCATGGCGTCTTTGCTTGAAGCCCAGTCAGCCAGTTTCTTGGCAGCGTCCAATTTCTTGGTGCCTTTGTGAATGGCAAAAGACTCAAGATCCCAGCCCAAACCTTCTTTGGGGAACACCAAGTCAATGGGAGCGCCTTTGGCCTTGTTGGCATTGGCACGGTACTCAAAGGCGATACCTACAACATATTCGCCGCTAGAGGCCATGTTGCAAGGCTTTGAGCCGGAGTGTGTGTATTGCGCAATGTTTTCATGCAGGGCGTCCATGTACTTCCAGCCGCCGCCTTTGCCATTTTGGTCACCAAACAAGGTGAGCCATGCGATGACATCAAAATAACCGGTGCCGCTGGATGCGGGATTGGGCATGACCACTTGGCCTTTGTATTCAGGCTTGGTGAGGTCTTTCCATGTTTCTGGCTTTGGAATGTTGCGCTTTTTGGCTTCGACTGTATTGAAACAAATGGTAGCGCCCCAAACATCCATGCCCCACCATGCGGGTGGATTGGCCTTGTCGCGGTATTGCGGCATGATGGCGTCCAAATTGAGCGGCGCAAAGGGCTCGAGCATGCCGTTTTTCTTCATCAAGGCCAAGCTGGTGGCTGCCACACCCATCACGGCGTCGGCTTGTGGGTTGGCTTTCTCGGCCAATAATTTGGCAGTGATCACGCCTGTTGAGTCGCGAACCCATTTGATTTCAATGTCGGGGTGGACTTTGTTGAAGCCCTCTTGATAAGCCTTCAACTGGTCCACTTCCAATGCCGTGTAGACCAACAGTTGGGTTTTTTGAGCCCAAGCCATTGAGCCTAAGAGCAGACCGCCTACCAGCAAAGCTGATTTGTAAAGTGCGCGCATTCGTCATCCTTATCAAGTTAAAACCGACAACTTTCCACCCGCGCTGTGACAACGGTGTGACAAGTCCATGAAATTCATTGGAAACGAAGAATTAGCAGATGTCAATCGGTTTTTGTAAATTGTTGACAATTTACAAAGTTGTGATCCAATTTAAGGCATGTCGATTGAAAACATGAAGTCCAGCGCTCACTTCGCACCCATTTCCGAAGCGAATGCCACCATTTCGATGTTGCAAAACCATTCCCTGACGGGAGCCGTGCAGCAAGAGATAGAGCGACTCATCAATGTGGGGGAGTTAGGGCCGGGTGACAAACTGACGGAGGCCGCATTGGCTGAACGTTTGGGTGTTTCGCGAGGGCCCGTGCGA
This sequence comes from Comamonadaceae bacterium, assembly GCA_947447245.1. Lineage (GTDB taxonomy): Bacteria > Pseudomonadota > Gammaproteobacteria > Burkholderiales > Burkholderiaceae_C > Limnohabitans_A. The sequence goes on along the minus strand of CANFJC010000193.1, from coordinate 258 downwards.
GAGGCCTTTCGTGTTTTAGAAGAAGCCGGCTTGGTCCAGCTTGAAAAAAACCGCGGTGTTTATGTGCGTCAAGTGCCCCTTGGCGAGGCCTTAGAGATATTTGACTTGCGGGCCATGATTGAAGCGCATGTGGGCGCCACCCTGGCGAACAATGCGACAGAGCAGCAACTGAAACATTTGAAAAAATTGGTGCTTCAAATGGAGCAAGCTGTGAAGGTGGTTGACGAGACCACGTACTACCGATTGAACATTGAATTT